>DNLO01000229.1:8548-10918 GCA_003488445.1 Lachnospiraceae bacterium
GTCATCACACAGGAGATCACGGAGGTCTCGGCCGGAGCCGAAGCACTCAAAGTATAAGGATACAGGAGATACATATGAAGGGTCGTATAGCGCAGGTCATGGGACCTGTGGTGGATGTGAGATTTGATAGGGATGACAGGCTTCCCCGCATATCGGAGGCTCTGTATGTGGACAATCACGGCAGGAAATGCGTGATGGAGGTGCGTCAGCACATCGACACCGATAAGGTGAGGTGCATCATGATATCCGCTTCCGAGGGACTCTCAAGAGATATGGAGGTGGAGAGCACGGGGGCACCCATAAGTGTCCCGGTGGGAGAGCAGAATCTGGGAAGGCTCTTCAACGTGACGGGGGATGCCATAGACGGACTGCCTACGGAGGAGCTGGACAAAGCAGAGAGATGGTCCATACACAGGAAAGCACCGGCTTTTTCCGAACAGTCGACTGTGCAGGAGATACTTGAGACAGGCATCAAGGTCATCGATCTGATAGCACCCTATGCAAAGGGAGGAAAGATCGGACTCTTCGGCGGAGCCGGAGTGGGCAAGACGGTATTGATACAGGAGCTCATAAGAAATATAGCCACAGAGCATGGAGGATACTCGATCTTCACCGGAGTCGGCGAGCGTTCCAGAGAGGGAAATGACCTTTGGAGCGAGATGAACGAGAGCGGAGTCATCAAGAAGACAGCGCTGGTGTTCGGACAGATGAACGAGCCCCCTGGAGCCAGAATGAGAGTGGCAGAGACAGGGCTCACGATGGCGGAATATTTCAGAGACGTGGAGCATCAGGACGTGCTCCTTTTCATAGACAATATATTCCGGTTTATCCAGGCGGGAAGTGAGGTGTCGGCGCTGCTGGGACGCATGCCGTCGGCCGTGGGATATCAGCCCACGCTGGCCACAGATCTGGGAGCCCTGGAGGAGAGGATAGCCTCCACCAGAAACGGATCCATCACTTCGGTCCAGGCTGTATATGTGCCGGCAGACGATCTGACAGATCCTGCGCCGGCCACCACCTTCGCCCATCTTGATGCTACGACTGTCCTGTCGAGAAAAATCGTGGAGCAGGGTATCTACCCGGCTGTGGATCCGCTGGAGTCCACCTCGCGTATACTTGCGCCCGATATAGTGGGAGAGGAGCATTACCGGGTGGCTGATGCCGTGCTCTCTATCCTGCAGAAGTACAAGGAGCTGCAGGATATCATAGCGATACTCGGAATGGAGGAGCTGTCCGACGAGGACAGGACGACGGTGATAAGAGCGAGAAAGATACAGCGTTTCCTGTCACAGCCCTTCTTTGTGGCAGAGAACTTCACCGGAACAGAGGGGAAGTACGTGCACATAGAGGATACTGTCAAGGGCTTCGCAGCCATAATCTCCGGAGAGGCTGACAGCTATCCCGAAGCAGCCTTCTTTAATGTGGGAACCATAGACGAAGTGGCGGAGAAGGCAAAGACACTATGAAGAGCTTCGCGACCCAGATAATCTCAGCTGACGGGATATTCTATTTCGGAAGACTGCTAAGCCTTGTGGTCCCGGCTATGGACGGCGACCTGGGGATATTGCCGGGTCATGAAGAGATGATAGTCGCTCTCAGGGAAGGCATACTGAGATATCAGGATGGTGAGGGCGAATGGCATAAAGCAGCTGTCGGCAGGGGTACAATGCAGGTGGCAAACAACAGATGCACCGTGGTGGTGGACACGGCAGAGAAACCGGATGAGATCGATATAAAAAGAGCAAAAGAAGCAAAGGAAAGAGCAGAGGAGCAACTGAGACAGAAGCTCTCCGGCAGGGAGTACCGCCTGATGCAGGCATCTCTCGCCAGGGCTCTCACGAGGCTGAAACTGACCAGCCAGGATTAGAACTGCCAATATGGACCGATACGTAAAACTAAAGGATATACCGGAGTATTTCGGCCTGGAGAGAGGTGACTCTGTCTGGATCGCATCTGATGTCAAGCGGCTGCTGTACAGCTGTATAGAACATGGAGATGATACCGATCTGAACATCCTGATCGACTCGGTGAAGGATATCGTAGGTCCCGAAGGGACGATCCTCATACCAACATTCAACTGGGATTTCTGCAAGGGGAAGACCTTCGACATCAGGAAGTCTCCGTCACAGACAGGCTCCATAGGAAAAGTCGCACTTAAAAGAGATGATTTCAGAAGGACGGCTCACCCCATCTACTCCTTTGCAGTATGGGGCAGAGGGGCGTCGGAGCTGGTGTCTATGGATAACCGCTCATCCTTCGGCTCGAAAAGCCCGTTTTCCTGGTGCAGGGAGCATGACACCAAAAATGTGTTCATAGATGTGGAGTGCCAGCACAGCTACACCTTCGTCCACTATGTGGAGGAGATGATCG
>DNLO01000035.1 GCA_003488445.1 Lachnospiraceae bacterium
CCTCATAGGGCTTGTCCGGCACTTTTTCCGGGATCTTCTCAGGGGACTTCTCCTCTGCTTCCGGTTTCGTATCCGGTACAGGCTTATCCTCCGGTTTATTTCCGGGATCAAGATTTATGTCAACCGCACTCTCGGTCTCCGTACGTCGATTTATGTCAACCGCGTTGCCGTCAGGACTTTCACGCTTTATGTTAACCGATTCGTTTTTCCCTTCCGTCTTTTCTTCCTTCTTACTCTCCTGTTTCTTCACAGGCTCCGCCTTGCAAAGAGCATCGACCTTCAGCGGTTTATCCTTTATTTTCACGAAGATCTCACCGTCCGAAGCACCCAGATCCCAGTGCAGATTCCCGCTTCCCGCATCCACCTCTCCGCCCGAGAGCATTGCCTGATATCTTCCGCTCGGAACATTTATGTCAACCGAGCATCCATTCTCATCGTTGTTTACCGCAACCACAGCCACATCGTCTCCGCTCTTTCTGGCGTATCCGTACTGTCTGTTGGTGAGCAGAAGCTGCTCATACCCTCCGTAGGAAAGCGCCGGTACAGCCTTCCTCACATGGCAGAGAGCCTTTATCAGCCCTGAATACGGGTCTTCTCCCACCTTGTGCTCCTTCAGATCTATCGCCGGTCTGATGCCCCAGTCATCTCCTCCGCCCTTGCGGCCCTCTATACCAAACTCAGAGCCGTAATACACGGAAGGTATGCCCGGCAAAGTATACATCAGGATATGCAGAGGTGTGTAATGTGCCTTGTTATTCAGTCTGCTGGCTATCCTCTCCACATCATGGTTGTCTGCGAAGTTGTACAGCCTGAGTCCCAGCGGATCTCCGCCGCCCATGTCATACAGCCGTTTCACTGTATGGGCTATCTCGAAATAATTATGCTCGTTATGGCCGGAATAAAGTGCCTTATGTAGATGGTAGTTCGTGACAGCGTGAATATTGGCATCTCTCTCCCATCTGATGTACTCGCCGTGTATCACCTCTCCCATCAGATAGAAGTCGTCCTTCACCTCGTCTGCTACCCTTCTCAGCATCTGCATGAAGCTGAAATCCAGCACATCCGCCGCATCCAGCCTCAGTCCGTCGATATCGAACTCCTTCACCCAGTATCTGATGACGTCCGCGATATACCCCTGTACCTCAGGGTTCTGCTGGTTGAGCCTGACGAGCAGGTCATATCCTCCCCAGTTGTCATACGAGAATCCGTCATTATAGCTGTTGTTGCCTCCGAGGTTCACCCCCGAGTACCAGCCCAGATACTTCGAATTCTCTCTTTTCTCCTTAATATCCCTGAAAGCAAAGAAATCCCTGCCGGTGTGGTTGAACACTCCGTCAAGGATCACCCGGATCCCCTTTTTATGGCATTTCTTCACGAAGTCCGTAAGATCTGTGTTGGTCCCGAGTCTGCTGTCCAGCTTCATATAATCTGTGGTCTCGTACCCGTGTCCCACCGACTCGAACAGAGGTCCTATGTATATGCCGTTGAAGCCCATATCCGCAATATGGGTTATCCACGGGTCCAGCTCCTTCAGTCTGTGTACGGGCTCCGAGTGATCGTTTTCATGCGGGCAACCCAGCAGCCCGAGGGGATAAATGTGATAGAATACCGCTTCATCGTACCAAGCCATCTGACTGTTCTCCTTGATCATCTTTTATTATGAAAAGCTCAGTCCTCATTATACACCCATAACCTGCGTTTTCTCTCGATCATTTCGTCTATACCCGCAATATAGTCATGTACTTCCTTGAAATTGGCGCTCCGCTCGGTGTTGCCCATGCTGTCCACTCTCTTGCTTATAGCCCCTGCACCGAGAGCCAGTATATCCTGCACCTCTTCATTGATAAGGATATTGTATATCCCGTACTTACCCTCCGTGGCATACCCTGTGTTTTCCAGATTTCCCGCCATATTCTTCTGTCTGTAGAGATAATACGGCTTCATACCCATCTCCCTGGCTCCATGGCAGGCAATATCCATCATGGCAGCTGTATCTGCCGTTTCCGGATATCCGTTTTCGACGAGCCATTCTTTCATTATGGAAGCCCTCTTCAGAGCCAGCGTATGTATGGTCAGAGCATCCGGTCCAAGCTTGCTTATCGCCGACACCGTCCTCTTCACATCCTCCGTATCCTCTCCCGGGAGTCCCAGGATCATATCCATATTGATATTGTCGAACCCTTCCCCTCTTGCCATATGAAAGGCCTCGGCTACCTGCTCCACTGTGTGCCGTCTTCCTATGATCTCCAGTGTCTTTTGGTTCATGGTCTGAGGATTAACGGATATCCTGGTGACACGGTGCTTTTTCAACACCCTGAGCTTGTCCACCGTGATAGAATCAGGTCTTCCGGCCTCCACGGTATACTCCTTCACGTTCTCCGTGTCAAAATACTCTTTCAGTGTCGAGAGCAGTTCGTCCAGCTCCTCAGGAAGAAGAGCAGTGGGTGTTCCTCCGCCGATATAAATAGTGTCCGGTTTTTTATTTTTAATGATATCAGAGGTTTCTTTTATTTCTTTCTTCAAAGCTCCCAGATAAGCTTCCACCTTTGTCCTGTCCCGTCCCACGGCATTGCTTGTAAAGGAGCAGTATAGACAGCGTGTAGGGCAAAATGGAATGTCCACATAGAGGCTGTAATTTTTCTCAGGTGAGAGTGGTCTCATCAACTCGATCTCTCTCTTTGCAATTTCCATTGCAAGCTGAAGCTTTTCCTGCGAGATATAATAACGAGATCTCATGTCATTCATTACAGCCTCGTCACTCATACCCGATTCTATCCTCTTCCTCACCATCCCCGTGGGACGGATCCCGGTGAGACTCCCCCAGGGCAGCGAGATACCTGTCCTTAATGATAACTCCCGATAAATCGTGCGCTTCAGCTCATCTCTGTCATCAGCCGGCACCTCTATCTCAAACATATCACCGGTATCCGATTTATACACAAGTTTTCCAACTTTTCCACAATTTTCAGCTTTTATAACTGTATGAGATGTATCGTTTCCGGGTATATCACACTCTGTTATCCTTACATCTTCATGTGGAAAAAAGGCCTTCGACATGGAATGGATTTCATATGTATTTTTACCAAGATCACTCTCTATAGATATCATACTATTCACTATCACCCGATATTTTATCGCTGTTTTTTCTCCAGAATTCTTTCAGATTTTTATATTCATCCCCTGTTATTTTTGCTATATTTTTCCATTCTCTGGGGAACATTTGTTTGAGATCCGGTTTTTCAAACCTTTCATCAAGCAATACTATAACGCCAGTATCTTTTTCTGTTCTGATCACCCGTCCTGCCGCCTGTAAAACTTTATTCATTCCGGGGATCTTCATGGAATAATCAAATCCATTGTTATCTTTTTCATCGAAATATTTTCGCAGAATATCACGCTCGTTACTTATCTGAGGCAGACCTGTTCCTACGATCACAGCTCCTATCAGCTTCTCTCCCGGCAGATCTATCCCCTCCGCGAACAGCCCGCCCAGCACGCAAAAGCCCAAAACGCCGCTGTTCTCGTCTGCAAATGCGGCAAGAAACTCTTCCCTGTCCGGTTCCTTCATATCCGCTGTCTGGCATATACACCTGATATCACTTCCGTTTTCCGAAGCCTCTGTATCCGTTTTTTCTTCCATTAAGAGCATATATTCTTCATATACGCTGTCCAAAAACGCATAGGAAGGAAAGAATACCATGTAGTTTCCCTTCCTGCATGATGCCACCCTCGCTATACTTTCGGCTATCTTTCTGTATTCGTTCCTGTTCCGGCGGGTATATCTGGAGGTCACCTCCGAATTTATGTAAACCCCAAGCCTGTCCGGATCGAATATGGATGTCGCGTACACAGAGTATTCATCTCGGTTTCCGGCAAGCAGGTCCATATAGTATGTGACCGGGAGCAGGGTCGCCGAGAAAAAGACAGTGGCTTTCCCCTTGGTGAAAAACTCTGCCAGATTGGCTGAAGGGTCCACACACAGCAGTCTCAGCCTGAAGTCTCCGCTGCTGTCTCTTTCCGCATATATCCTGTATCGCTCGTCCAGCCTCGCACATATATCCGTGAATCCCGCAATCTCGAAGCTGAACTCAAGTATCTCATCTGCTGCCCCTTCCATCGGGCTCGGACGCTTCTGCATCAGCTCCGAGAATCTCCCCGCCACCTTCTCCGCTGCATTTATCACGCCTGTTATATCCGAATAAAGCGAGTAGTTCTCCCTGCTTTCATCATGGTCATCCTGCAAAAGAGCCAGCTGGGCGATCAGCGAATTCATATTGGCACTGAGCCTTCTGTCCATCCCCTTCAGCAGGCCCTTCATATACCTGAGCTCCCCCATCGTGAGCTCTGCACTGAAGATCTCTCTGGCTCTGTCCACGAGATTGTGTGCTTCATCCACGAGAAACAGGTATCTGCCGGCTCCCTGAGCTGCCTTCCCCTCACCGAAGAAATGGCTCAGTGACACTGTAGGGTCGAAGACATAGTTATAATCACAGATGATACAGTCAGCATACTCCGTCAGATCTCTGGTAAGTGCATAGGGACATACCCTTCCTCTTGCCGCTGCCTCCGCTACCTCCTCGCCCGTAAAGGAATCCTTTGAGGTCAGCAGATCGTACAGCACCTCATTTATCCTGTCAAAATGTCCCTTTGCATATTCACAGTGCTCCGGGTCACAGATGACCTCTGTTTTGTCTTCTTTCCTGTTGATGCAGGCTCTTTCCTTACCGATCACATTTACGGACTTCAGACACAGGCCGCTCCTGTCTCTCATCAGATCCAGTGTGTCTGTAGCTGCCTTTGCCCCTATATTCTTTGCCGTAAGGAAAAAGATATTGGATATGAGGCCCTCTCCCATGGCTTTGATCCCGGGGAACAGAGTGGCCAGAGTCTTTCCGGAGCCCGTAGGCGCCTCCATGAAGAGCTTCCTGCCGTGATATATGGTACGATACACATCGGCTGCAAGCTCCTTCTGCCCCGGTCTGTATTCGTATGGGAAATCGAGGCTGTGTATGGATCCTTCACGTCTCTTCTCCCACTCCGCCATATATTCGGCCCAGGGTCTGTACCGGTCGATCAGTTCATCGAACCAGCTTTTCAGATCGTCATATTCATATTTTTCGGTAAAATATCTGATGTGATTGTTCTCTATGCCCACATAGGTCATGCGGACCGAGATCTCAGACAGGGCGTTCTGCTTTGCCCACATGGCGGCATAGCACTTTGCCTGTGCGAGGTGGATCTCGAAGGGTCTTTCCAGATCCTCGACCTCGATGTACATTCCCTTGATCTCATCGATGGTGATCTTTCCGCCCTCATCTATGATGCCGTCGGCTCTGCCTTCCACCGTGAGCATCAGCCCTTCCCCCAGGGGGATCTCCTCTTTCATGGAAACCTCGGCCGAGTAATCGGAGCCTGCCGCGCCCTGTATGGCCCGGTGTATCCTGGCCCCCTCCAGCATAGCCTCCATGCCTCCTCCCGATCCGCGTCTTAAATCTATATCGCCGCTCCTCAGGATGAACTCCACCAGTCCCCTTACTGATATGCTTATTTTCCCGGTATCACTTATCATTCAGAAAGTGTATCCTGTTCTGTGCATCTCTACGGGCTTTGTTTCACTCCGGCTGACTGCACCAGCCGGTCCTATTCTGCATATTTGGAATACAGCTCCTTCAGAGCCTCGATATCCTCGGGACTCACCTTGTCCCTCAGCTGATCGGCAGTAGCTGCGATATCACCGCCGTTTGAAGAATATACACTGATAGCCTCTGATACAAGACCTGACTCAGTATATTTATCCACTATGCTGTCAAGAGCTTCGGCATCATCATCGCTCATCTTTGATTCTATCTCCTTCAGGCTGGTCTCACCGCCGGTCTGCTCGGAGATCACCTTGTCGACAGCCTGTTTGGTGACCTCTTTCTGTATGCTGTGAGTCACGGGATTGGAATTTCCCTTACCCGTAGCTATCAGATACCCGATCAGCAGCAGCATGACAATGACCAGCACTACGACTATGGCAAACCATTTCCCTGCCGATGATCTTCTTTTTCTGCCTGATGAGGTTCTGTATGACCTTTGCTCTAACATTGTATTATGTCAACTGCTCTGCGTTTCTTTACAACAGCTGCAGGCCGCTCTTTTCGGCCTCATCCACCTGTGCCTGGGGCCACACCGAAGACTGCACCTCTCCTATGTGAGCCTTGCGAAGGAAATACATGCAGATCCTGGACTGACCTATACCTCCTCCTATCGTATAGGGCAGCTTCTGTTCCAGCAGTGCCTTCTGGAAAGCGAGCTCCTTCCTGTCCTCGCAGCCTGCTATCTTCAGCTGTCTGAGGAGCGCCTCCTCATCCACTCTGATCCCCATGGATGAAACCTCGAAAGCTATATCCAGCACAGGATAATACACCACTATATCACCGTTCAGTGTCCAGTCATCATAGTCCGGCGCTCTGCCATCGTGCCTCTCGCCGGACTTCAGAGCACCGCCGATCTGCGAGATGAACACTGCTCCATGCATCTTTACGGCTTCTCTCTCCCTCTCCTTGGGGGTCTTGTCCGGATACATATCCTCCAGCTCCTGGGTGGTGATATACGTGAGCTTATCCGGAAGCTGATCCTTGATATAGTCGTACTTGTCGGATATGTAACGCTCGGTATCTTTCATTGCCTCGTATACCGCGTCCACGTTGCTCTTCAGTGTCTCGAAGGTCCTGTCCTTCTTCTCTATGACCTTCTCCCAGTCCCACTGATCCACATATATCGAATGGAGATTATCCGTCTCCTCGTCACGCCTTATGGCTGTCATATCGGTATACAGCCCCTCGCCTGCTGCGAAGCCGTATTTCCCAAGCGCCATCCTCTTCCACTTTGCAAGAGACTGCACTATCTCCACCACCTGCCCGGTCTCC
>DNLO01000196.1:0-2310 GCA_003488445.1 Lachnospiraceae bacterium
GAAGAGGCCTTTTGGGGGTGTTCCCCGAAAAACTGAAGTGTATGCCCGATAGCGGGGATATCGCTTTCGAGACATTTCACATGAGCGCAGACCGATATCTCCGAGCCGGTGTCGACAGCCCGCCGTATGAGAGAGGACAGATAATCCGGAGCTATGATGTCATCGCTGTCAACAAAGCAGATCCACTCTCCCGCAGACAGCTCGATGCCCAGATTGCGCGCTCCTGCTGCGCCTCTGTTCTCTCCGTGGGACACACGTATCCTGCTGTCGGCCCGACCAAGCCAGTCACAAAGAGCGGAAGAGCCGTCGTCTGAACCGTCATCCACCAGAATCAGCTCAAACTCACCGTAATCCTGTGCAAGTATACAGCTGACGCATCTCTCCAAGGTTTTCTCTGCCCGGAATACCGGGACTATCACACTGACCATTTTTCTATTCTACCACAAACCTGATATCCACAGTATTCACGTTTTCGACAAAATCCGGGAATTTGGAAAAAGGTATTGATTTATCCCTGCATTAGGACTATAGTGCGTTATTGTAAAGTGATCGGAAATCTTCGAAACAAAGGAGGTGACCGATAGTATAACAGGGAAAAATACTCCGGATGAACCGTCAGTTTTCATCCGCAAGTCCTTCTAAAGGACGTCTGTTTTTCTTTATACGGCATGCCGTATCAGATATTCTTCCCTATTTATTTTTTTTGATCCAGGACGACAAATGCATTTATTTCAGCTTATTTATTTCATCTGATCACTTTACGATGACTTTAGGCGATCATACGCGGATATATCACGAGAAAACCTCCGTATGGTCTGACCATGACATCGAAAGGAGATATCATAAATGACATATGGCATGACATACGATGATTCGCAGTTTGAACTCATGATGCGGCTTGGAAGGTTCCAGAAGAACGGCATTCCCATCTTTTTCGAAGGGAAACCCTGTACACCCCGCGATGTGGTAAACATAATGATGGTGAGAGAGGATGAGGTATATATGCCCGACTATGTTACCGACAAGGACGACAAAGTGGTTCAGATCAGATACGATCACGTAAAGTAAGATCTCCGGGATGCCCCGGCCATACATTGTTTTCGGTACTTGAATAAAGGCGCCCCAAAGCATTTATTTTCAGGAAAAAAGCAGATGCATGGCCGGGGATCATTTTACAGGTTACATAAGTTGTGCTACAATATGTTGTAATTGTGTGTTTTGACAGTACCATTTGTGGTTTCGGAAAGGTAGCATGCGGGAAGGTCGGGACGCTGCGAGACAGAGAAGGGAGCGCGCGAGAAGGTATGAGCGCGAGGACTCCCGCCGGTATGACAGCAGAAGCAGCAGGAGAAGAAAAAGAAGAAAGAGCAGCAAACTGCCCCTGATCATAGCAGTGCTGTTAGTGGCCGCAATTGCTGCGGTGCTTTTCGTAAACGCTCTCGCGGAAGAGTTCGGCTATTCCAGAGAGCATCAGGATCTGAACGCATACTTCGGCATCACTTCAGAAGATCAGGCAGTGATCATCTCGGATAAGGAAGTATTGGATGCAGCACCTGTTATTCAGGGTGATGCGGTCTATATCCCCATGAGTCTGGCCAATACCTATTACGATAACTTCTATTATGACAGCAGGGAGGGGCATCTCCTGGTCACCGGCGCTACGAGGACCGTAGAGGGAGTCCAGGGTTCGGATTATCTGGTTAATGAAGAGGCCTATGTTTCACTGGCCTTTCTGAATAGATTCGTGCCGATGGAATATCGGATCTACAAGGATCCGATGAGGGTCGAGATCAATACGGGCTCGGAAGCCGTGACGACCGACAGTCTGGAGTCGGATGCGAAGATGAGAGTATCGGCTGACAAAAAGAGTCCCATACTCATGGATCTGGAGAGCGGTGATATGGTGGAGCTCGAGGAGAAGGGTGAATCATGGTCGAAGATACGTATCCAGGCAGTCGAAGGTTATATTGAGAGCAAAGCACTGTCAGGGAAAGAGACGCAGGCAGTTCCGGCACTTTCCGGAGGAGCCGAGGCAGACGACAGCTACCAGAAGCTTCTGAGACCCCATAAGATAGTACTGGGATTCCATAATGTAGCCGTGGCTGACGCCAACTCTTATCTGAAAGAGGCGGTCGGAAATACCAGAGGAATGAACGTCATAGCTCCGACATGGTTCGCGATAGCTGATAACGAGGGCCACCTGACGGATATAGGCAGTGCCTCCTATGTGAGTGCCGCTCATGAAATGGGCTGTGAGGTCTGGGGAGTGGCAGACAATTTCACGAATCAGATAGATACCAATGAGGTCCT
>DNLO01000196.1:2436-3961 GCA_003488445.1 Lachnospiraceae bacterium
GACGGCATCAATATAGACTTCGAGCAGCTGGCGGGAGAGACCGGTGACGATCTGGCCCAGTTTCTGAGAGAGCTGTCCATCTTGACCAGGGCAGCGGGTCTGGTGCTTTCCGTGGACAACTATGTACCGCAGGACTATACCGACTTCTATCGGAGAGATATACAGGGAAGGGTCGCGGACTATGTGGTTATCATGGGATACGATGAGCATACGGCCGCATCGGCCGAAGCAGGCTCAGTCGCCTCCATAGGATTCGTGACAAAGGGTATAGAGGATACGCTCGAGGAAGTACCCGCTGCACAGGTGATCAATGCCATTCCGTTTTATACGAGGAAGTGGTCATACGAAAACGGTTCTCTCTCGTGCGAGAGCATGGGTATGAGCGATGCGAGAGCATTTCTGGCAGACAAGGGAGTGCAGCCGGCATGGGATGCAGAGACCTGTCAGAACTATGCATCCTTTGAGCGGGACGGAGTGATATACAGTATATGGCTGGAGGATGCTCAGAGCATATCTTCCAAGCTCACGGTCATGACGGCTCATGATCTGGGCGGGGTAGGATGCTGGAAGCTGACACAGGAGACCCCCGATATATGGGATACGATAACGACATTCTATCCGCCGGGACAGTGACAAAGGTAGTAAAGGTCACCGGAGATGCGGCCGCGGATGCTGCCATCATGGAGGAGGCCGGAGAGATCTTAAGACGCGGCGGACTGGTGGCCATACCTACAGAGACGGTATACGGACTGGCCGGAAATGCGCTGGATCCCGCCTCGTCAAAACGGATATATGCTGCAAAGGGGCGACCTTCAGACAATCCACTGATAGTACATATCGCGAGGATGGAGGATCTGGATCTTATAGTAAGGTCGGTACCGGAGGGCGTATATAAGCTTGCAGAGAGGTACTGGCCGGGACCTCTGACCATGATACTGGAGAAGTCGGAGGCCGTGCCCTACGAGACCACGGGAGGGCTCGATACAGTAGCAGTGAGGTTCCCCTCTGATCCCATAGCCCGGGAGGTGATACGTGCGGCCGGAGGATATATAGCGGCTCCTTCTGCGAACCGCTCCGGGAGACCCAGCTGCACCACAGCAAGCCACTGCCTCGAGGATCTCGACGGCAGGATAGATATGATCATAGACGGCGGGGAGGTATGCATCGGGCTGGAGTCCACCATAGTGGATATGACAGGCGACGTCCCCTGCCTGCTCCGTCCGGGATATATCAGCCTTGAGGATCTCAGAGATACCCTGGGAAGGGTGGACGTAGATCCGGCTATAGCGGCAGGATGTGAAGCGGATGCCGATACACCGCCCAAGGCTCCGGGGATGAAATACCGGCATTATGCACCGAAAGGCGAGCTTACACTGGTACGGGGGAAGGCGGATGATGTGGTCGCTGGCATAAACAGCTTTGTGAAGCAGATGTCTGAAAAAGGAAAGCGCACAGCGGTGATAGCATCTACCGATAATGCCGCAAGATACAGCTGCGACACCGTGATGGATATCGGCACCTGTGA
>DNLO01000050.1 GCA_003488445.1 Lachnospiraceae bacterium
GAAGTGGACAGCACGATCAGAGAGGAGCTGGAGAGCGAGGCAGAGTCAAAGGGGACTGGGTATATCGAGGAGATGGCAGCAAGAGTAGATCCGGAATATGCAGCAGCCAACCACGGCAACACGAAACGCTTGATCAGGGCTCTGGAATACTACCGTCTCACAGGACAGAGGATGTCTGAAAAGAATGCCCGGGAGATGAAACAGGGATACAGATACGAGCCTTTATTCTTTGTTCTCACAATGCCAAGAGAGCTTCTCTATGAGCGGATAGACAGACGGGTGGATTTGATGATGGAGGAGGGGCTTCTGGATGAGGTAAGGCATCTCATTGATATGGGAGTGAAAAGAGATATGACCTCCATGCAGGGGCTTGGATACAGGCAGATATATGATCATCTTATGGGAGAGACGGACCTTCACAGCGCGGTTGAAGAGATCAAGAAACAGACAAGGCACTTCGCAAAGAGGCAGCTCACCTGGTTTCGCAGGGAGAAGGATGCGATATGGATAGACATTTCTGAGTATAAGGACAGTAAAGCAGCAGCAGAGAAGATAAAGGAATATATTGATGACAAAATATGACAGATATAAAGCGTTGAATATTGATGAGGATGTATATGACTATGCCTGCAGGATAGAGAAGGAGCTCGAGGAGAGGTTCAGGGCTGCGGATGAGATGGCGGAGATCTGCCAGCTGAAGGTCATAGACGCCTTTCACAGGGAGCAGGTTCAGGAAGCGTGCCTTATGGGGACCACCGGATACGGCTACAACGATACGGGAAGAGATACCCTGGAGAGAGTATATGCAGATATCTTTCATACCGAGGATGCCCTGGTGCGTCCGCAGATAACCTGCGGCACCCATGCGCTCGCCCTGGCACTTTCATCCAATCTGAGACCGGGAGACAACATGCTGTCCGTGTCAGGCAGACCATACGATACTCTGGAGGAAGTGATAGGCATCAGACCTTCTGCGGGATCGCTGATGGAATACGGTGTCACATACGATGAGGTCCCTCTTAAGGAGGACGGAGGATTCGATCCGGAGGGGATAAGGGCGAAGATAAGACCCGAGACGAAGCTCATCGCCATACAAAGATCCAAGGGATATTCATCAAGGAGATCCCTTTCAGTGGAGCAGATAGGTGAATGCATCAGATTCATCAAGGGGATCCGTGAAGACATTATCATAATGGTGGATAACTGCTACGGAGAGTTCGTGGAGGAGACAGAGCCTACGGATGAGGGAGCAGATATGGCTGTGGGATCGCTTATCAAGAACCCCGGAGGCGGGCTGGCTCCAATAGGCGGCTATATAGCAGGAAAGAGGGAATGTGTGGAACGGGCAGCTGCCAGGCTCACAAGCCCCGGTCTCGGACGTGAGGTGGGTGCTTCTTTGGGAGTCATGAGAGAGTTCTATCAGGGTCTGTTCCTGGCACCTTATGTGACGGCATCGGCCCTGAAGGGCGCGATATTCGCGGCTAATATATACGAAAGACTCGGCTTTGATGTGCTGCCGGACGGCAGAGAAGACAGATACGATATAATACAGGCGGTGACCTTCCACCGGGCAGATGCTCTCAAGGCCTTCTGCAGGGGCATACAGGCCGCAGCACCGGTGGACAGCTTCGTGACACCGGAGCCCTGGCCCATGCCGGGATATGACAGTGACGTGATCATGGCTGCGGGCAATTTCATTTCGGGTTCCTCCATAGAGCTCTCAGCCGACGGACCGTTAAAGGAGCCATATACGGTCTATTTTCAGGGAGGGCTCACCTGGGCTCATGCAAAGTACGGGATAATCAATTCACTGCAGTATCTTGTGAACGACAAAGTCGTTGACCGGAAAATGCTGAAATGATATGATATTTAGCTGAATGAGACGGTCTGGCATTCTCTTTTTCCGCATGGAAAGAGAGGATGAATGATGAAAAGAAGGATCAGTGAATACCCAGCCTGCGAGAGGCCCTATGAGAGGTGCATGAAGTACGGACCCGGGGCGTTGAGTGATGCGGAGCTTCTTGCGGTGATACTCCGCAGCGGCACCAGAGGATGCGATGTGAAGTCGCTTGCCGGCAAGGTGCTGGAGGCATTCGGTGGAGATATCAGCGGCATATGCCATGCAGATCTGACTACTCTTAAAGGCATAGACGGTATAGGCAGTGTCAAGGCGGTACAGATACTGTGCCTGGCACAGATAGCCAAGAGGATCTGGAAAGAGGATAACGATAAGAGCAGCCGTATACTCCATGTGAAGGAGGCGGCAGACTATTATATGCAGGATCTCCGTTATCTTGAGACAGAGCATGTATATGTGCTCATGCTGGATACGAAGATGAGACGCATAGGTGAGTATCATGCCTCCAAGGGCGGCGTGAACATGTCGGTCGTGCCGGTAAGGGAGATCATACGCGAAGCATTGAAGTGTAATGCCGTGAACATCATCATGGTACACAATCATCCCAGCGGAGACGCCACTCCGTCAGGGTGCGACACAGAGGTTTCTCTGAGGCTGCGGGATGCTTGTGAGCTGTCAGGTATCAGATTCATTGATTCCATCATCATCGGGGACGGAAA
>DNLO01000095.1 GCA_003488445.1 Lachnospiraceae bacterium
CCAGGACCCTGCCCGGATGATGCTCTGCCATGAGCCTGTAATACTCCCTCTCGTAGCTCTCGTATTCCTCCACGTCGATGGGGATGTCCGCATCCTTGAAATGTTCTTTGTAATAGTCTGTGTAATGAATGAAATCAATGCCGTCCGCCTGGATCAGACTCTCGATATATCTCGCCACATTCTTGATATTGTTCTCATTCTGTCGCGTGTATATGTTCATCTGACTGAAGTATGTGAGAAGACCTGCCACAGCCATGGTGACTACGGCAAAGAGGGCGAATACCCCGGCGATCCTGAAACTTAACTTTCCATGCTTTTCCACTGCTGACTCTCCTGAAAATAAAACACCTATTTTATTGTACCAATGCGGTACTAAATGTCAAAACTTTTCTATCTTTATCACGGATGCTCCGCAGGCCAGAGCGGCCTCGAGCCCCACCTTCGAATCCTCGAATATCACGGTATGCTCTGCCCCTATGCCATAGTCGGACATTATCCTGAGATATATCTCGGGATCAGGCTTGTATCTTGTGACGTCCTCCTGGGTATACAGAGCATCAAAATACTCCATCAGACCGAAATGCTCCAGGATCTTCTCCACGCTGGATCTGGTAGCGGTAGTCCCCACCACCATGTAGTATCTGTCCCTGCATGAGATGATAAATTCCTTCAGCGTTTCATTCACATGCCCCATATCGAAGCACTGCGCATACAGCTCCAGCTTCCTGACATGGACTCTCTCGGAGAGCGCCTCGTCTCCTCCCACTATCTGCGGCAGGAAATCCCTGTAGTTCCTGCCGAAGCACTCATCCCGGTAGGTTTCCAGTGCAAAGTCTATCCCGACCTCCCCCAAAGCTCTGCGGTATGACTCATAGTTGATCATAAGGGTATCTATGAGTGTACCGTCCATATCGAATACAGCAAGTCTGTCTCTCATCGCTTCTTTCTCCTTATATGACGCGAGGTGAGCATAAAAACTGTCGCAGGCACTGCTGCACCTGCGGTATCCAGCAGGATATCCACCAGCTGGAAGGCTCTCCCGGGTACATATCTTTGATGCACTTCATCGGAACAGGCATACAGAAAGCAGATGAGCAGTGATGCCATCGCCGCCCTGCGGCAGTCTCCCGTGAAGCCCCTTACGGCGATCATGATAAGCACAAAAAGAACGGCGTATTCAAGCGCATGTGCCGCATCCCTTAGATAAGGCTCCATGAGCATCGCCGTATCATACTGCTTCTCTTCGCTGATGTAGATAAAACCGGAAATGAACCTCACTATCTTCAGTGACAGCCCCTCGCTCTGTATGGCTGACTGCACCGACGGCCTGTCCGACAGCCAGTAGATGACCCCCATCCAGAGAAGGGCCGGTATACATCTGATACCCTTTGTCACGCTCACTGCTCCATGTCCCTATGTCTCGTCTCCGGGTACGGATTTGCTGATGCCGACTATCAGCTGCGGGCCGCTCTTCTCCTGTACCAGTCCGGCTCTCAGGCTGACACGCACCGGCTTTCCGCCCAGCATCAGCCTGTAGTGTATCTTGTATATCTCGCCCTTTCTTGTCTTGTCCATGATCTGATCTTTGGAAAAACTGGACCTGAAGTATTCCCTGTCCTCCGGCAGCATGAATCCCTCATACTCTCTCACCGCGTCTTCGTAGAAGTCGAGTCCCGCCTTTGTCGTCCCGAGCTCGTCGAACTCCCTCGAGGCGCTGTACTGCATATAGTTCCCGTTCTCGGGATCCACCATATAGATCGCGATGAAATCCCCGAGTATAGCCGTTATCTTCGAGTAGGTCGTCTCCCCGTCCTCCGGTACGATATCCAGTACAGCTACCGCATAGGCGGCAGTCCCTGTCACGGGATTCTCGGCTATCCTCTTTATCATGCTGTGTACGGTGGAGCCGTCCTCCATCGTCTCGCTCAGGAAGACCTTGTGCTCTCCTTCGCTGCACCGTCTCAGGGCACTCGCGAAACCGGATCCGGTATTCTTCCTTGCGACATCCGCCATGTCCTCTCTGCTTCCCACGCTCTCCATCTCCAGGAAGCGGCTGACGAATTCCCTGTAGGTCTTGTTGCAGCGCACTATCTTCATGGCAGTGCTGTCATACTCGACTATTGCCATCGGCATCGAGTCGAAATAGTGGATCGAGCTCTCGGACTCCTCGATGGAGACCGATCTCAGATCATACAGATTGATCGAGCTGATTATCTTGTGATAGTCGGCTTCATCTGGATTCTCGAAGCCTATCTGGATCCCCTTGTCATACCTGTCCCATATCTCCTCCACGGGGATCGGCTTACTGAAGAAATATCCCTGCATCTTGGTGCATCCGATCTCGCTCAGAAATGACGCCTGCTGTGCGGTCTCCACTCCCTCGCATACTGTCTCTATGCCAAGGCTCTGTGCCATCCTCATAAGCTCTGTGAGTATGACCCTTGATCTCGGGCTGGAGTCGAACTGGCGCATGAAGCGCATATCAAACTTGATGAGATCGAACTGCATCTCCTGCAGCAGGTCCAGCGACGAATAGCCGCTGCCGAAATCGTCCATCCAGACTTTGAAGCCATAGTTCTGGAAGCGTGTGATCTGCTCCTTCATGAAGTCAAAGTTACCGCCGACCACACTCTCCGTGATCTCGATGGTGATCATATCTCTCGCCACCCCTGCGGTATCGACTCTGTTCTTGATCTCCTCCACTATGTTGCAGGCTTCGAAGTCGGTCCTGGACAGATTGACCGAGATGGGCACCACGTCGAGTCCCTTTTCTCTCTGCTTCTTCATTCTCTCCAGTATGATATCCACGATATGCAGATCGACCTTGTATATCAGCCTGGTGTCTTCCAGTATCGGGATGAACTCTCCGGGCGAGAGCATACCCTTCTCCGGATCTATCCATCTCGCGAGAGCCTCCTCATCGCACACCCTGCGGTTCGTCGACCTGACTATCGGCTGGTAGAAGGCCTTGATCCAGTTCTCGTTTATGGCTCTGTCAATGTTTTCGACGATATACTGCCTGTTTATCTCACTTGCCAGCATCCTGCTGTCGAAGTAATTGAAGTAGGAATTGTTCTCATCCTTTATGATACTGCTGGCAAACTTGGCTCTGTCGCAGGCAAGGGATGTTTCCACGAGCCCCATCTCATCGAGGTAGATACCGACCTTAAGCGGCAGGGATCTGCCGTTTTTGGCGGTCTTGGTGTTCCTGAAGACCTTCTTCAGCTTTTTCTCTATATCCTTCGCCCCGGTATATACCGCGAAATGATCCTGCCCGAACCTGGTACAGTTCTCCCTGCCGAAGACATCTGCGATGATATCCGCAAATTCCTTGATAAGCTCATCACCCTCGGCGAATCCGAACTTCTGGTTGTAATACCTCATGCCGTTGAAATTAAGGAACAGCAGCGCCGACGGGATATCATTGTCATGCATCTCGGCACGTCCCGCTTCAGCCAGCTTGAAGAAATACGTCATGCTCGGAAGTCCGGTGAGATGGTCATAGTTCATCTCGTGATACAGGCTTCTCTCACGGAACTTCTCGTCCATCTCCTCGCTTCTGCCGCGTCCCACAAGATTCTCCTCGACCTTGTCGGGGTTCTGCTCGTAGAAGAGGCGCTTGTCCTCATACATATTCTCATCCGCACGTCGCAGAGCCATGCGTACATTACGGCTGTCCTTCTCCACCGCTCCGCCGAGGGCGAAAAAGACATCCCGGAACTCTCCGGCTGCGGCCCTGATGTCCGCTATCTTCTCATCCAGCTTTTCCTGTGTAATATCGGTGATGATGACGGCATACTCATCACCTCCTGCACGGAATATGCAGCTCTCATCGAACACCTTCTTAAGAACACCCGCCGCATCCTTCAGCAGCTGGTCTCCCGCATTGTGTCCGTCCGTATCGTTGATGGCCTTCAGCCCGTTCAGATCCGCGAAGATGACTCCGACAGGCCTTACATCCTTCTCCTCCGTGTGGCACAGCTTGTCGACATAGTTGTTCATCTCATTACGGTTCATCACACCGGTCAGCAGATCCTTGGAGCTCAGCAGGCGGAGCCTGTCCAGCAGCAGATAGTTGCCCAGCTCGGAACCTATGATAAAGGTGGTCACCTCCAGAGTTTCCTTTATCACGTGTGCCTTCTCGCTGTTGAAATTGATCGCCCACATATAGCCCAGCAGCTGATTCCTGGACTTCAGCGGGAAGAGCACGATGCTGTGGGCACCCGCAGAGGTCAGCGACTCATGCCAGACCGGATTCCTCTCTCTCACCACCTCCATATCATGCTCGTCTTTTACTATCAGACAGTTGCTGCCTGCTATGGTGGCTCCCCACGACTCGGCTATATCATAGAAATCATCATCGACGTAGGTCTCCATCGGCAGGAGCTTAGAACCCTCCTTGAAGTCCTCCCCCAGCACGTAGCAGGAACGGAGATGCTCGTTCATCACGAGGATACAGCAGTGCTCCGAGTCGCAGAGTTCACGTATTCCCTTGATGACATCCTTCATTGTCGCCTTGAAATCACTCGTGCCACGGAGTCTGATACAGGTATCCAGAACGGCAGATGCCATATCTGCACCCATACCCGTCATATTCTGCGGATCCGCTTCGAGATTCACCTCCATGATGTAGAGGCAGTAGCTGAGTCCGTTCTCATCGGAACATAGAGGGATGAACAGCATGTTGAACCATATATCCATCCTGTCAGGATGTACGTACGAGTGAAGGCACTTCCCCTTCACTGCCGCACGGTAGC
Source organism: Lachnospiraceae bacterium (assembly GCA_003488445.1). Lineage (GTDB taxonomy): Bacteria > Bacillota > Clostridia > Lachnospirales > Lachnospiraceae > NK4A144. Next base: position 4,758 of record DNLO01000095.1, read on the forward strand.
AGAAATCTTCGAAATTGAGATCTCTTGTGAGATAGTCTGTGTATACGGAATTCGGGACGAATCTGTCCTTCAGCATCTTCATCTCCGGAGCCGGATGCTCTATGGAATCTACATATGCCCTGTTGCCGCAGACCAGCCGGATCGTGCCGCATCCCCCGTCGGGGAGCGTCTCCACGGATACCACGCAGCTCATGGCCGTCATTCCATCCACTATAGCCTGATAATCAACCCCCATAAAATGCGCCTCCTGTCCCCCGTTTAAGGGCTTTCGCGCCGGACACTTTC
>DNLO01000173.1 GCA_003488445.1 Lachnospiraceae bacterium
CGCGAGTGCGGGCCGGGGCTTAAAGTGAACGAACATAAGGAGATTATTTTGAAACACGATAACGAACGAAAAGCACTTATAACCAGTCTTTTTACCGCTGATCCTTCAGCACATGTATTTAACGGAAAGATATATATCTATCCGTCTCACGATCTGAACATTCCCGTGGCGGATGATGATGACGGCGAACAGTATATGATGGAAGACTATCATGTACTTTCGATGGACGATCTGGATGCGGAGTGTATCGATAACGGGCTGGCACTGTCCAAAGACGATGTACCCTGGGTAGATAAACAGATGTGGGCACCCGATGCCGTATATAAGAACGGAAAGTATTATCTTGTGTTCCCTGCAAAGGACAAAGATGGCATTTTCCGGATCGGTGTGGCGGAGTCGGACTCACCCGTGGGACCATTCAAACCGCAGAGTGATTACATAAAGGGCAGCTTCAGCATCGATCCGGCAGTGCTTGTGGACGACGACGGGAGGACATATTGCTATAATGGCGGACTCTGGGGCGGTCAGCTGGAAATGTGGCAGTCGGGAAGCTTTGACAGGGATGCTCACAGACCCGAAGGAGACGAGCTGGCACTCGGACCTATGTTTGCAGAGTTCTCCGATGATATGACCTGTTTCATCACAGAGCCGAAACATCTGCAGATACTGGATGAGAACGGGGAGCCTCTGAAGGCGAAGGATGAGGACCGCAGGTTTTTCGAGGGACCCTGGGTGCATAAATTCAACGGAAAGTATGTGCTTTCGTATTCTACCGGGAGCACACATTATATCTGCTATGCAGAGGGTGACAGGCCGGACGGACCTTTCGTATACAAAGGACGTGTCATGGAGCCGGTGAAGGGATGGACCACTCACCATTCCATTCTGGAGATAGACGGGGAATGGTACATGTTTTACCACGACATTGAAAGATCCGGCGTCACACATGCGAGAGATGTGAAATATACCAAGCTCAATATCGATAAGGATGGACACATAGAGACCGTGCATCCATATGAAACTTACTGATCTTCTTAATATAACCGTTTCCTCTTTTTTGGGGCATGTCCGTACTGTGATAATACAGTACGGACATGTTTCGTTCCGGGAGATTTTCTATTTGTAAATAGAGCTGTTTCACCTTATAATTAAAGGGTTATGAGCGAATACAACGAATACAATAATTACAATGGAAACAATGGTTCCGGCCCGGATCAGGGGAACGGTTATAACCGTGGTCCCGGCGGAAGCGGAAACGGGGGCGGCAGGGATCCCAGAAGCCGGCAGACTATCTATGTGCTGATAATCGCGACCCTGTTCACAATACTGGGCATGAGCTTCATGTCCAAGGCGCTTTCACAGTCGACCACTCAGGAGATACCCTACAGTCAGTTTCTGAATATGCTCTCCGAGAACAAGGTCGCTGAGGTCGAGATCACAGACGAGAGGATCAATATTACCCCCAAGGGTGAAGACGGAAACACTTTACTACTTACGTCATATTACACCGGACTGATGAACGATCCCTTCCTGGTGGAGAGGCTGGAGGAGTCAGGGATCAAGTATACACACAAGATACCTGACAGATCCGGTGCCATTATAGCGGCTATTCTGAACTTCGGTCTTCCGCTGATACTTGTCTGGGGGCTTCTGTCCCTGTTCATGAGGCGGATGGGCGGCTCGGGAGGCGGCATCCTCGGTGTCGGAAAGAGTGCATCCAAGGCTTACGTAACCAAAGACACGGGGGTGAGTTTCAAGGATGTGGCCGGTCAGGAGGAGGCAAAGGAAAGCCTTCAGGAGATGGTAGATTTCCTCCATAACCCTCAGAAATATGCACAGATAGGAGCCAGACTGCCCAAGGGAGCCCTGCTCGTGGGACCTCCCGGCACCGGCAAGACGTTGCTCGCGAAGGCGGTGGCAGGAGAGGCTCATGTACCGTTTTATTCACTGGCCGGATCTGATTTCGTGGAGATGTTCGTAGGTGTCGGTGCGTCGAGAGTAAGAGATCTCTTCAGCGATGCCGAGAAGAATGCTCCGTGCATCATTTTCATAGATGAGATAGATGCCATAGGCAAGAGCCGCGACAGCAGGTACGGCGGCGGAAATGATGAGCGCGAGCAGACGCTGAACCAGCTCCTGTCGGAGATGGACGGATTTGATTCTTCCAAAGGTATTCTGGTCATAGGTGCCACCAACAGGCCTGAGACACTTGACAAGGCTCTGCTCAGACCGGGACGTTTCGACAGACGGGTCATAGTGGATAAGCCGGATCTTAAGGGACGTATAGATACGCTCAAGGTGCACGCAAAGGATGTCAAGCTCGATGAGACAGTGGATTTCGAAGCTGTAGCACTTGCCACATCCGGAGCAGTAGGATCGGATCTGGCCAACATGGTGAACGAGGCAGCCATCAACGCAGTTAAAGCCGGGAGGGCATATGTCAATCAGAAGGATCTGATGGATTCTGTAGAGGTGGTCCTGGTAGGCAAGGAAAAGAAAGACCGTATCATGAGCAAAGAGGAAAGACGGATCGTCTCCTACCATGAGATAGGACATGCTCTGGTATCGGCACTGCAGAAGAATTCTGAGCCGGTACAGAAGATAACGATAGTCCCTCGTACCATGGGAGCTCTGGGATATGTGATGAATGTTCCGGAGGAGGAGAAATATCTGAATACGGCTGCAGAGCTTCATGCCATGCTGGTGGAGACTCTCGGAGGAAGAGCGGCTGAGGAGATCGTCTTCGATACAGTGACTACGGGAGCTCAGAATGATATAGAGAAGGCGACAAAGATAGCCAGATCCATGGTCACTCAGTACGGTATGAGCAAGAAGTTCGGTCTGATGGGACTCGAGACCATACAGGATCAGTATCTGGAAGGAAGGACTGTCATGAACTGCTCCGATGAGACTGCGGCAGCGGTGGACGAGGAGGTCATGAAGATCCTGAAGGATGCCTACAAGGAGGCAAAGTCTCTGCTCAAGGACAACAGGGCGCTGCTTGATAAGCTTGCCAGATTCCTCATTGAAAAGGAAACGATCACAGGCAAGGAATTCATGGAAATATACCGAAAAGAGAAGGGACTCACCGAGGAGGAAACCTCGGGGAAGGGCAAAGAGCGTGTTTCCATGAAGGGTCACAAGGGAGAGAGCACATCCACTTTCGAGGTGGAAGTAAATGATGACACACCGTCCAGTACAGATGTGACCCGGTCTGAATCGGACCGGTACGATAATGCAGGAAAGGAAGCGGAGACCGCCCCTGAAGCTGCTGTATATGAGGGAATGGGGGCAGTAGTACGCGGAAGGAAGAATGAGCGTCAGTAAATTTCACTCACACCCAAATGTAGATATACATATGGAGCCTCTGGATGTGATAAACGGCTTCGAAGTCAGACCCGGCTTCTACGGGATGAACGGAGCGACTGCCATCCCCACGGGGGTGAACTTTACCATTCACTCCAATCAGGCAACATCCGTGGAGCTCCTTCTCTTTCATTCCGAAGAGATGGAGCCCTATGGTGTCATCAAGTTTCCGGAGGAATACAAGATAGGTCACGTATACTCGATGATAGTATTTGATCTTGACATCGAAGATCTGGAGTATGCCTACAGGATAGACGGTCCGAACGATCCGAAGAAAGGACTGATCTTCGACAAGAACAAGGTCATACTTGATCCCTATGCCAAAGCGGTGACAGGTCAGGCAGAATGGGGGACCCCTACAGACTATATCTATCATGCCCGGGTGGTCAGAGATAATTTCGACTGGGGCAATTGCAAACAGCCCCTGACTCCGACTGAAGACCTGATCATCTATGAGATGCACGTCAGAGGATTCACCAAGGACGAGTCCAGCGGTGTCAGACATCCCGGCACCTTCGATGCCATAATGGAAAAGATCCCATATCTTAAAGAGCTGGGAGTCACGGCAGTGGAGCTGATGCCGATATTTGAGTTTGACGAGATGCTTTCCAGACGCGATTTCTACGGACGGGATCTTATGGACTATTGGGGCTACAACACCGTCTGTTTCTTTGCTCCGAATACCAGCTATGCATCGACCAGGGAGCACAATCATGAAGGCGATGAGCTCAAGACAATGATAAAGGAGCTCAACGAGAACGGTATAGAGGTCTTTCTGGATGTCGTCTTTAACCATACGGCCGAGGGAAATGAAGACGGCCCCATGTTCTCTTTTAAGGGACTGGATAACAACATCTACTATATGCTCACGCCGGAGGGATACTACTACAATTTTTCCGGGTGCGGAAATACGCTGAACTGCAATCATCCAATTGTGCAGCAGATGATAATCGAGTGTCTCAGATACTGGGTCACGAACTACAGGGTGGACGGTTTCAGATTCGATCTTGCATCTATACTGGGACGCAATGAGGACGGCTCCCCTATGAGCAAGCCGCCGCTGCTGCAGTCCCTGGCCTTTGACCCCATTCTCGGCAATGTGAAGCTTATTGCTGAGGCGTGGGATGCAGGAGGCATGTATCAGGTGGGATCTTTCCCATCATGGAACCGCTGGATGGAATGGAACGGCAGATACCGTGACGATATGAGAGCCTTCCTGAAGGGTGACAACGGCAAAGCGGGAGCTGCCGCAAGCCGTATCACGGGTTCACCGGATCTGTATGATCCCGAGGTGCGCGGATTCAATGCATCCGTGAACTTTCTGGACTGCCATGACGGATTCACGCTGCATGACCTGTATACCTATAACGAAAAGCATAACGAAGATAACGACTGGGGCGGAACAGACGGAGACGATCACAACCTGTCGTGGAACTGCGGAGCAGAGGGGGAGACCACCGATAAAGAGGTACGTCGCCTCAGAGACCGTATGATCAAAAATGCCTTTACCTGCCTCATGACAAGCCGGGGAGCTCCCATGTTCTTTATGGGAGACGAGTTCGGCAATTCTCAGGGCGGCAACAATAACGCCTATTGTCAGGACAACAATATTTCCTGGCTCAACTGGAAAGATCTGAAGACTAACCGCAAGCTCTTTGAATACTTCAAATATATGATACAGTTCCGAAAGGATCATCCGGCGATCCGCAAGCATCTGGAGCCGGCGAAGACAGGCTTTCCTGAGGTGTCCTGTCACGGGGTGAGACCATGGGAGCCGGATTACTCCGATGATAGTCACTACATGGGAGTGATGTTTGCGGGATCCTACAATCGGAAAAAAGATGATGATATCGTGTATATCGCAGTGAACACCTTCTGGGAGGAGCTGGAGATATGCCTGCCCGAGCTTCCCATGGACAAGCACTGGCACATGGCTGTAAACACTTTTGACAAGGAGCCGGTGAACAAGGATAAAAAGCAGGTGTTTGACAGGGTGACGATGTATCCCAGATCGGTAAGGGTTTTCTATGTCTGAGATAGTGATAATGAAAGAGATACGAGGGCGGAACGAGGAGTATGCCCTTGAAAACAGGGCCAGACTTGCTGCAGACCATGTGCTCATGGTGAATGTGATGGGTGCACCGGGTTCCGGCAAGACCACTCTGGTGAAGGCTCTCTGCAACGAATTGAGAGCAAGAGGCATAGAGTCGGCGGTGATAGAGGGGGATCTCTATTCCACCATAGATACGGATGAGTTCGAGAGAGAGGGCTACAGAGCACTCCAGATAAACACAGAAGGCGAGTGTCATATTGATGCCAATGTGGTGAGACAGGGATACGACAGACTGGATATGAAGGAAGGAGTCGTATTTGTAGAGAATGTGGGCAACCTTATCTGCCCCGCGGAGTTTGACCTCGGAGAGGGATTGAAGATCATTGCCGCGTCAGTTCCGGAGGGAGACGACAAGCCCTACAAATACGTTCCCATGTATTCATACGTGGATGCCGTCATACTCACAAAATGTGATCTGAAAGAAGCAGTTGGATTTGATACGGAGTACTTTACAAAGGGGCTTCGTGCGCTGAGCGATGCTCCGGTTATAGAAACATCAGTGACAGGCAGAGGCGCTTCCGGTATCGCGGAGGCAACGGATCTGATAGAGAAGTGTTATAAGGGTATCTGATTTTTGGAAGATTGGGAATTCTTTCTTCGTAAAGCGATTTTTACAGATTTTCTGAGAGACCGCCATCAGGACGCTCAGGAGAAGATGAGCGAACTGATACTCCGGAAAAACGGGGGAAAGCTGTACCGGTACCGTCCTTTGGATGATGCGGAGGTAGAGCTTATTAGGGCTGGAAACATCTATTTCTGCAGAGCCGTGCGCTTTGAAGGCGCCGGAGATGTAGTCATGAGGTTCAAGAGCTATCTGTCGTGCTTCACCGATGATCTGAAGAGCGAGGCGATGTGGTACAAGTATGCCGATCGCAGCGAGGGCATGTGTCTCGAGTACAATTTCGAGGATATGCAGAAATTCGCCGAAGCGAATAAACTCGTGCTGCTGCCGGTCATATATGACGATGAGGAGCATGAGGAGCTCACCGGAACGGTGGGAAACGTGCTGTCCATGATGACAAAGAGCACTGATGAGGCGGCAGAATTCGAGTGGAGACTGTGGAAGTACGACAAGTCAAGCCACGATATCGGCAAGATACTGTCTGGGGTGCACCCCAGACGAATACATGTCGGAGATATGGCAAGCCTGGACACCGGCACATGCAGGGAACTGGAAAGAGTGTGTGGTGAGAGAGGCATAGAGATGGTGATCAAGGAAAGGAGTGTCTTCTGATCAGATGAAAGAAAAAAAAGATGTCACGCTGCTGATAATGGCCGCCGGAATGGGAAGCCGGTATGGCGGGATGAAGCAGATAGACCATGTGGATGAAGAGGGACACAAGATCATAGATTTTTCTATCTATGATGCAAAGACGGCAGGCTTTACGAAGGTTGTTTTCGTTATCAAGAAGGAGAATCTCGGGATATTTCGCAGAGAAATAGGAGATGCGGTATCGAAGTATATAGATGTGGAATACGCTTTTCAGGAGCTGTCCGATATACCGGACAGCTTTAATGTACCTGAGGGAAGGGAAAAGCCCTGGGGGACCGCACATGCGGTACTCTCTGCAAGGAATGAAATACACGAGCCTTTTGCGGTGATAAACGCAGATGATTTCTATGGCAGAGACGCGTTTATAAAAGCCTATGAGTTTCTTGCACAGACAGATGACGGGCACTATGCCATGATCGCATATGAGCTGAAGAACACTCTCACGGAAAACGGTACTGTATCAAGAGGAATATGCGATGTATCGGATGACGGACTGCTCACAAGTGTGACGGAGCGTACTAAGATCAGAAAAGCAGGAGAAGAGGCGGAGTATACCGAAGATGACGGGAACACCTGGTCACACCTGCCGGGTAATGCAGCTACGAGCATGAATTTCTGGTGCTTCGCTGAGGACTTCATGGGGAGGATCGGGACTCATTTCGAGAGATTCCTGAAAGAGGAGGTTGCAGAGAATCCTCTGAAAGCCGAGTGCTATCTTCCGACAGTCGTTTCGGCACTGCTTTCCGAGGGTAAATGTGACGTACAGGTGATAAAGACCTCGGATAAATGGCACGGGGTGACCTATAAAGAGGATAAACCCGCTCTTACCGAGGCTATCAGAGAAATGAAGAGAGACGGGCTGTATCCGCAGTCTCTCTGGTAAAGAAAGGAAGTATTATGGAAAGTATTCTGGTTCTGGATTTTGGGGGACAGTACAATCAGCTCATAGCGAGACGGGTCAGAGAGTGCCATGTATATTGTGAAGTGCATTCATCGGATATGCCGATAGACGAGATAAGAAAGATGGCTCCCAGAGGGATCATACTTACGGGAGGACCCA
>DNLO01000167.1 GCA_003488445.1 Lachnospiraceae bacterium
ACATTCCAGTCCCAGCAGCGGTTGCCTGCCTCCATATGGAAGATCGGGATCTTGAGCCTTTTCGCCGATATGGCCGAGAGTGCGGAGTTGGTGTCACCCAGGATCAGCACCGCGTCCGGCTTCACCTCACACATAAGCGAATAGGACTTTGCTATGATATTGCCCATGGTCTCTCCGAGGTCGGCCCCCACGGAGTCCAGATAATGATCCGGCTCCCTGAGCCCGAGGTTTTCGAAGAAGACCTGGTTCAGAGTATAGTCATAGTTCTGACCGGTATGTACGAGTACATGATCGAAATATCTGTCCGCTGCCTTTATCACCTCGGACAGCCTTATTATCTCGGGTCTCGTACCCAGTATGGTCATCAGTTTAAGCTTGCTCATATCTGCTATACCTCTTCTCTGTATGTATCCGGCTTTTCGGGATCGAAGGGCTCGCTGGCCCACATCAGCGTGACCATGTCCTCATCGCCCTCGTTCACTATGCAGTGCACGTAGCCCGTAGGTATATCCACCACCGTCAGCTCCTCACCGTTCACGTGATAGTCGTATATCTCCTCACAGCCTATCTTCCTGAAGCGTATCAGCCCCTTCCCCTTGACCACCAGGAACTTCTCGTTCTTGCTGTCATGCCAGTGCTGTCCCTTGACTATGCCGGGATGGCTTATATTGACGGACATCTGTCCCCTGTCGGGAGTGCGCAGGAACTCTGTAAAAGAACCTCTGTTATCTTCGTTCATCCTGAGCTTATAGGCGAATCTGTCTTCGGGTATGAAGCTGAGATAGGTGGAATAGAGCTTGGAGACCAGCGGATCGTCCATCTTCGGAAGTCCCAGATCTCCGCGAAGCTTCGGAAAGCTTTGGATAATGTCTGCGATATATCCCAGCTTCGCCTCGTATACCGGGCACCTGAGGGCAACAGTCCTCTCACCGCATCCTTCAGGCATGGTTCCTTCGGATATCAGCTTCATATCCTCCGTAAACTCATCCATTACGTCGTCGATATAGCAAAGGCGCATGACCCTGTCGGGATCGTTCACCGTGATAGGCAGATCTCTTGCGGTATTGTAGCAGAAGGTCGCCACTGCCGAGTTGTAGTTGGGACGCGACCATTTGCCGAAGACATTCGGCATCCTGTATATCATGACCGGGGCTCCCGTGGCCTGTCCGTATTCGTACACAGCCTCCTCGGCCCCTCTCTTGGACGCGGCATAGAGATTGTCCGGATCCTCACTCTCAGCCTGAGTGGAAGAGCTTATTATCACGGGACACTTCCTCCCCGCCTCTTTCAGGCATGCCATGAGACTCCTGGTCAGATCCGTGTTTCCTTCCCTGAACTCATCCGGTGACTCGGGCCTGTTCACTCCTGCCAGATGAAAGACGAAGTCAGCCCTGCTGCAATACTCCTTCAGCTCAGCCCCGGTGTTCGCCCTCGTATAGCCGAGGATATCCTCATATCCCAGATTCTGCAGGCGCTTTATGAGGTTCTTTCCTATGAAGCCTGCGGCTCCCGTTACGAGTATCATTCCAAGCCGAATTCCTTCAGTCTCTCATGTATGTATGGCAGCTGCAGCAGCTTCTCCTTCACACCCTCCACATCCAGCTGCTCCGTATTGTCGGAGTTGAAGGTTGTCACGGAGTCATCTCTTGCGGAGCCCACCGTGAAATATTTGTCATAGTTCAGATCTCTGTTATCGGCAGGGACTCTGAAGAACCTGCCCTCATCCACTGCCTTGATCCTCTCCTCTGCGGTGAGCAGGGTCTCTGCCATCTTCTCACCGTGTCTGATACCGATGATCTTGATCTCCTGCCCGGAGTGGAAGAGCTCCTTCACTGCCTGTGCCAGTATGTCTATGGTGCAGGCCGGAGCCTTCTGTACGAAAAGATCACCTGTGTGTGCGTGCTCGAAGGCATAGAGGACCAGCTCCACCGCCTCCTCCAGCGACATGATGAACCTCGTCATCTTAGGCTCGGTGATGGTGATCGGATGCCCGTCCCTTATCTGATCTATGAAGAGAGGCACCACGGAGCCTCTGGAGCAGAGCACGTTTCCGTATCTCGTGCCGCAGATCAGCGTCTTGTCCTCATCCACGGTACGGCTCTTGGCCACGAAGACCTTCTCCATCATGGCCTTTGATATGCCCATGGCATTTATGGGATAAGCTGCCTTGTCGGTGGACAGGCAGCACACCTTCTTCACTCCGTTATGTATGGCTGCAGTCAGCACATTGTCGGTACCCAGCACGTTGGTACGTACCGCCTCTATGGGAAAGAATTCGCAGGAGGGCACCTGCTTCAGTGCAGCCGCCGCGAAGATATAGTCGGCTCCGTAGGTCGCCTCCTCTATGGAGTTGTAGTCCCTCACATTGCCTATGTAATACTTGATCTTAGGATTGTTGTAGAAGTGCCGCATATCATCCTGCTTCTTTTCGTCTCTGGAGAATATGCGTATCTCTCTGATATCTGTATCAAGAAATCTGTTGAGCACCGCCGTTCCGAAGGATCCTGTTCCTCCGGTGATCAGCAGCACCTTGCCGTCAAACATGCTCCCGCTCATTGATCTGCTCCCTCCTGTGCCCGACTTCAGTCAAAGACACACACTGGTTAAGTATATCATATTTCCCGTACGGTTGTCTTTCCCGTTTGATCTTCAGTACACCAGCCTCGTGCCCTGCTTTTCGAATCTGAAGCGGACCTCCTTCATTCCGGTGCTCTTCATGGCTTCACGCAGCCCCACCTTGTCCTCCGCATAGAACATCAGGAAGCCTCCGCCTCCGGCCCCTATCAGCTTGCCGCCCAGGGCACCGTGCTTCATGGCATACTCGTACCACTCGTCTATCCTCGGGTTGGACATCTGTCCCGAGCGCTTTTTCTTTATCTCCCAGTGATGGTTCATGATATCCGCGAAGGCGCGCAGATCTCCCTTTTCGAACACCTGCTTCGTATCGAGTCCCATCTGCTTTACCATGTCCAGATTGCTCTTCATGTCACTGTCTGAAGCCTTCGTCCTGTCGTCCTGCTCCTTCAGTATCTGGGAAGCAGAGCGCTCGAATCCGGTGAAATAAAGGACCAGATTGTCCTCCAGGTTGTACAGTGTCTCTCTGGACATGTTCACAGGCTCCACCGTCACACTGCCGTCCTTATGGAACCACATGGCCCTGATACCGCCGTAGGCCGCGATGTACTGATCCTGCTTGCCTATGGGCTCCTTAAGACGTACCATCTCTATCTCGCAGGCTTCCCTTGCCAGCTCCTCGGTTCCCACCAGCTCACCCTTATACTCGTGCAGGCATTTCAGCAGAGCCGTAGTGAAGCTGCTGGAGGAGCCCAGCCCGGTCCCTGCGGGTATATCCGCCATGGACTGTATCTCGAAGCTCTCATCCTGCAGTCCCAGCATCTTGATGCACTCCCTGAAAATGGGATGCCTGATATCGTTCACATCCCGCACGTTCTCCGTCTTGGAATACTTCACCAGTATCTCGTCCATGAAGTTCTCGTGCATAGTTATGTAAACGAACTTGTTTATGGCCGCCGTCAGCAGGAAGCCTTCATTTTCTTCATAATACGACGGCAGGTCTGTTCCCCCTCCTCCGAGTGATATCCTCAACGGACTTCTTACGATTATCATTCCGTGCTCCGCTCCTTCCCTGGACTGATGTTTTACTGAAACTTGTTGGTCTGCGCCAGCTGCTCCACATGCCGTCTGGTGACGGCTGCCAGAAGCTGCGGTGCATAGAGTGCCATATATCTTTTGATCCTGAGACTCCTGCCGATCTCTTTGTTCCCCCCGAGTCTCCTGCCTATATCCTTCACATACTTCAGGTGTTCCCTGTACCGCTCCTGCATATGCGGGCTGTCCGTCTCCCTGCCCCTGAAGTAGAGCAGATAGTTCTGTATGCAGGTGAGATGGTCGTAGAGCAGGAAGGAGTCGGCCAGGTCCGCAAGCGAGGCATCCTCGCCGCAGGCCATCTCGCAGAATACGGTATCCGCATCCACATTGTGCTCTGCCATATCCTTCACTCTTGAGAGGCTGTTGCCCCGCACCCTGTAGTGGTACAGCGGCACGGTGTCATATACCACCCTGCCCGCAGCCTTCAGCACTCCGCCTATCACATACCTGTCCTCCAGATATCTGTCATCCGGAAATCTCACACCGTCAAAAAGCGATGCTTCGAAGAGCTTGTCCCAGCAGTGGAAGAAGAACCCCGTCCCCTTTAGCATCATCTCGAAGCACTCCGAAGGCGTCATCACACGAAGCTCCTTCTGCAGGTCGGCCTCGGATCTGTCATCATATTCGCTGTATTTCCCGCATACCGATACCCTCGCATCGTGGGATCTCAGGTTCTCGTAGAGCTTCTCGAACATATCGGGCTCGGCCCAGTCGTCCCCGTCCACGAAGCCTATATAGTCGCCGGTCACAGCATCCAGGCCCTTGTTCCTGGCGTCTCCCGTGCCCTTCGCCGGAGTCACCACCACCTTGATGCGCGGATCCTTACTCGCATAGCTCCTGCAGATCTCCACATCCTTCGTCTGCTTCTTTCCTTCTCCCGCGACGAGTATTATCTCAAGATTGTCATAGGTCTGAGCCTGCATGCTCTCTATGGCCTGCGGGAGATATTTCTCCACGTCGTAGATTATGGATATCAAGGAGATCTTCGGTCTCATCTCACTCATCTTTCACCCTCTGTATGCTCTTTCCAGTATATCTGCGGATACCCCTGTATTGAAATATCTCTCCAGATACCTCCTGCCGTTCTCTCCGAGCTGCGGCAGCTTCTCCCTGTCTGCCTTCAGCCTCCTTATCCCCTCCGCGAAGGCCTCCGGATCCCCGGCCTTCACCGAGATGCCGCAGCAGGCCTCCTCTATGCACTCTCCCATATCCGTAGCATCATCCAGCACCGCGAATACGGGCTTTTTTATCTGCATATAAGACAGGAGCCTGGAGGGGAAGTTCGGAATCGTGAAGTCCTTTGAGAGGCTTATCATCCCCACATCCGCATTGGCGAGGAGCTTCTCGTACTCCGGCCGCGGCAGCTGGTGCCTGTAGCTTAAGTTCTTCGGCTTCTTTTCCAGATACTCTTCTATGAGGCGGCTCTCCGTCCCGTCTCCCACGAAATAAAAGAACACATCGTCCAGGTCGGGCTGCCTCCCGCAATGATCTATGCTCTTAAGAAGACCCGCTATATCCTGGGGCCTTCCCATATTTCCTCCGAACACCACCTTGAGTCCTTTGCCGGATGCAGGGGAGCAGGGCTCCACGTCGTGCACTGCCACGGTATTCGGGAAGTATTCCAGCTTCGAGTTCTCTATCTCGGGATCGTGCTCTTTGAGATAGGCTATATTGGCCTCCGACATGCAGCCTATCCTGTCGGAATAGGCATAGAGCTTCTTTTCCATCCGGCGGTAATACCTGTATATGGGGCTTGAAGAAGAGAACATCTTAAGATCCACTGCATTCTGCGGGAAGATATCCTTCAGCATCAGATATCTCACCGCACTCTTATACTTCTTCGCACAGTACTTCAGCACCGGTGCCAGCGTGATGGGCGGTGTGGGATAAGCAATGATGTCAAAGGTCTCACCTTCGAAATAGTCCTTTAATATGAGCTTCAGCCTGAGGGGTATGGACATCTGTATCAGAGCCTTCTTCGCGCTTCCCGCACCGAACTGGTCGGGCAGCTTCATGTAGACTGTCCTGATCCCCTCCACCTCCGTCACTCCGTCGGGAAGGTCGCTCCTGCTGTTGCCGGCAACTAAGGTCACAAGGTGTCCCCTGTCCCTGCATTCCCTGACGAGGTCCAGGTATATGGTGGAGCTGTCATAGTCAAATATCTGGAATAAAAAGAGTATCCTCATCTGCCCGAGTTCCTTTCCCAGAATATGCCGTCGCTGTATCCCTGGATCCCCTTATCCGAGTCCGCCATCAAAAGACGCTGCTCCGCCCAGACACAGTACTGCTTCTCCCTCTCTATGCCGATATAATGCCGTCCCAGCTTCTTTGCCGTCACCGCGGCAGATCCCGCTCCCAGGAAAGGATCGAATACCGTATCCCCCTTAACGGAGCTCGCCAGTATCAGTCTGGCCATCAGCTTCTCGCTCTTCTGCGCCGGATGAGGCGTGTTCTCCGGCATGGACCAGAAGGGTACGCAGATATCATCCCAGAAGTTCGACGGATGGGTATCCCTGAACCTGCCTTCGGCTGTCTCCTCCCACCCTTTGGGGCTGCCGTTCTCCCTGTAGGGAGCCACCACCCTGCGTCTTATCTTCACATCGTCCACGTTAAAGGTGTAGCTGTCGGACTTCGTGGCGTACCAGATGTCCTCCATGCTGTTCTTCCAGTTGCTCTTCGCTCCCCTGCCCTTTTCCCGCTGCCAGGTGATGCGGTTCCTCACCTTCAGATGTCTCTTAAGCACCTCATATATCACACTGCTCGATCTCCAGTCGCAGCACACATACATGGTGCCCGTGTCCTTTAAGAGCGGCACTGCGAGGCTCATCCACTCATCGGTGTACTCCGCATATTCCGCTTCGCTCATGCGGCTGAACTTCCTGCCGTTGTAGTCCTTGTCCAGATTATACGGGGGATCCGCTATGATAAGATCCACAGTCCCCGCCGGCAGATATCCCATGACCTTCAGGCAGTCACCCGCTATGATCCTGTCCGTGATACCCCCGGAGGCTTCGTCGCCGCTCTTTTTCAGATCCTTTTCGGTGAGGCATCTGTCCAGATATTTCCGGCCTTCCCTTAGCCCGGTATCTATGGTCCTGTTATTTGCGGCCTTCTTTCCCTTCATGTCAGAGGCTGCGTCTCACCCCTGCAGTCTCTGTATCAGAGCGTAGAGCGACTCTGCGCTGTTGAAATTTGCGGGGACTATCTCCGCAGCGGGTATCGCCACATCGAATTCGTCATCTATCGATGCGATTATCTGTATGATGTCAAAGGAGGTCAGCACCTTCCCGTCGATCAGATCCTTGCATGACCTGAAGTCCACATCATCTCTCACACCTTCCAAAAGTTCTATCAGCTCGTCCATATCATCCCTCCATGCCAATTCATACGCTGCCACTGTTAAGCTTCCATGTCTTTACGGTATCTCTTACAAGCATATCCCCGTCAGAGCCTGTCACCACGATGCGGGGCATATCCCTGCTGAGGAAGAGGTTCATGGCCTCCGTCACCGAGTAGGCTCCGGAATTGCAGAAAGCCAGGACATCCCCGACCATGAGCTCTCCCGTCCTGTATTCCCTTACCAGCACGTCATTGGTGGTACATAAGGATCCGCACAGGCCCCAGGCCATATCCGTCCCCTCTCTGCTTCCGCCTCTGAGCTCCTTTATCACGGGCACCTTAAGTCCCATCATCTGCCCGAGGTAGTTGACATGGTTTATCCCGCCGTCGACTATGCACCAGTTCCTCCCCTCGGATTGTTTTATGTCAACTACACTTGTGAGATAGGTCCCGCAGCTGCTGGCGAGGAATCTGCCCATCTCCACTGTCAGGCTGCTCCATCCCGCTGCCTTTATCAGATCTGCCGCAAGCTCTTTTGCAGGAGAGAGCGTATCCGAGAAGTCCTCTCCCTCGAAGTAGGGAAAGCCCAGACCCGGCCCGTATTCCAGCTTCTCAAGAGGGATGCCGTATCTTTCCCGAAGCTCGGAGAACACCGTCTGAAGCTTGTCAAGCTCTGCTCTCTGGTGCTTGAGCTTCATCCTCTGGGTACCCACGAAGTAGTGCAGTCCCGCGATCTTCACCCCGGGGTGCCTGTCAGAGTCTGCCAGGATCCCCTCTATATCCTCTCCAGACATGCCGAACTGGCTTCCCGAGGCAAGGCGGAGGATCACCTCTGTCTCCTCTCCGGTCTCCTCTGCCACCCGGCATATCATATCGTAGTGCCTTCGCGACTCCGCCGTGATGAGCCCTGCCCCGTAGCGCAGAGCCTCGGTGATGTCTTCTGTCTCCTTGTGGACCCCGGAGTAGATGATCATCTCCGGCTCCACTTTGTAGTGCTCGCAGATCGCGAGCTCTCCGGGACTGCAGACCTCGAAGCGGTCCACCACATCCTTCAGCAGAGGTATCAGGAAGGGGTTGGCTTTGATCGAGTAGCAAAGGGATATCTCCCCGGCACCGTTCCCTTCGTTCATTATCCTGCGGATCTCCTCCGCGCGGCCCCTCACTTCATCCTTGTCAAATACATACAGAGGCGTACCGTACTTTCCGGCCAGTTCCTTAAGCTTGTCTTCAGTCACCATCATCCCTCTTCGCTCGTCCTGCTCCTGTCATACCGGTGCGCATTCCTCGAGGCGTCCCCGGTCTATCTTTCCGTTCTTGTTCATCGGCATCTCGGCTATCCTCGTGGTCTTGCCGGGCACCATGTACTGCGGCAGCTTCTGCTGCAGCACCTTCGTCACTCTCTCTTTCCCCGCCTCTCCTGTATAGTATAGCAGTATTTTCTTCTTTTTGTGATCGTAGGTACAGCAGGCTCTGGACACTCCGGTGACCGACATTGCCGCCACCTCTATCTCTCCCAGCTCTATTCGCTGTCCCATATGCTTTATCTGAAAGTCCTTCCTGGAGGTGTATATGAGCCTTCCTTCCTCATCATATTTTCCCAGGTCTCCCGTGCGGTATATCCTCTCATGGTATCTGTCGTTTAAGGGATTCTGTACGAAGACCTGCTCCGTCCTCTCCCTGTCCCTGTAGTATCCGATGGCCAGGCAGGTACCTCCCACGCAGATCTCTCCCTCTTCTCCGGGCTCTGTCACCAGCCTGTCCCTTTCATCCAGCAGGAAGACCTTCTCATTGGCAAAGGGGATCCCCGCCGGTATCAGCTCATCCTTTTCATATTCCCTGTCCAGGATATGGTAGGTACAGTTGCAGGTGATCTCTGTAGG
>DNLO01000093.1 GCA_003488445.1 Lachnospiraceae bacterium
CTCATAGGAGAGGACGAGGTCGAGAAGATGGCAAACGATGAGAAGTTCCGCGAGAAGTACGAGGGCATCATCGCCATGGCAAAGGAGAATCTCGCATCAATGAAGGATTCCTTCGGCGACAACGACAATGTCAAAGGATACGGCATGCAGGTCGGCGAGAACGGAGAGGTCTCCTATTTCGCAGTGCTGAAGAAGGCCAATGCCGAGCAGGCACAGCGCATACAGGAGCACAGGGAAGAGAGAAGAGCAGCCGAGAAGGCTGAGGATAAGAAGGAGCAGAAGGAAGCCTTCGATGAGCGCATAGACAAGGCAAGGAGCGCAAGGAGCGAGAAGGCCATGGAGGCCTATGACGATCAGGAGGATTTCGCATACGAGATCATCAGGGCAGGCTCTGTAGACGAGCTCGCACAGAAGATCACCGATTTCTTCAATCCCCAGGGAGTGTCAGAGGGAGCATATCTGGGACAGAGTGTGGACTTCAAGGCGTGAGGGCATCACGTAAAAACAGGTATGACAGGCGGGTCATTATGACCCGCCTTTATCATATCCCTTTTTCATATGTCCTTATCATATGACCGCTGCTGTATGTGTTGTCTGTGCGGGGAATAAATGATAAAATTTACAGGTTATGAGCAATGCCGTAAAGAGCCAGAAAAGTCAGAAAAAACCTGCACAGAATACCTGCAAGAGGATGCAGGCGCTGATCCCCGGATATCTGGAGAAATCTCTCACTCTGCATGATGCAAGGGAGTTTACGGAGCACCTGAAAAGCTGCAGCGTATGCAGGGACGAGTTAGAGATCAGCTATCTGCTGAAGGAGGGCATCTCCAGGGCGGAGATGGGCGAGACGATAGACCTGCATACCGATCTGGAGGATATGCTGGACGAGACGGAAAACACCATACAGTATCTCACGCAGTACAATACGGCAGTACATCTTATAGAGGGTACCGCTGTTTTTGTGTTGCTTGCGTGTGCGCTGCTGCTTTTCATGATATAGGTGGGATATGAGAGAGAAGATACTGCTGATAGACGGACACAGCATGCTGAACAGGGGCTACTACGGAGTGCCTCTTCTGACCAACAGCAAAGGAGTACACACCAATGCGGTGCTGGGCTTCCTCAATATCATGTTCAAGGTGATATCCGAGGAGGCGCCGGACTATATCGCAGTGGCTTTCGATGAGCATGCGCCGACCTTCAGACATGAGATGTACGAGGCCTACAAGGGCACGAGACATGCCATGCCCGAGGAGCTGAAGGAGCAGGTACCCCTGATCCGGGAGGTGCTTCAGGCAATGAACATACTGACCGTATCCAGACCGGGGCTGGAGGCGGACGATATCATAGGCACCATCAGCCGCAGGGCCATGAGAGAGGACAGGGAGGCTGTGATCCTCTCGGGAGACAGGGATCTGCTCCAGCTCGTGACCGCAGACAGCGTGAAGGTGCGCCTGCCTCACACCTCCAAGGGCGTGACCACGGTGGACGTGCTCTATGCGGCAGATGTAAAGGAGAAGTACGGTGTGACACCGGAGGGCATCATAGAGCTGAAGGCCCTGATGGGAGACTCCTCGGACAATATCCCCGGAGTACCGAAGATAGGAGAGAAGACGGGCGTGAGCCTGGTGCAGCAGTACGGCAATATAGAGAATCTGAAGGAGCATATCGGAGAGATCACAAAGAGATCCATAAGGGAGACCCTGGAGCAGAACTTTGATATGGCTGTGCTCTCGAAGAAGCTCGCCACCATAGATGTGAATGCGGAAATAGAGTTCACATGGGAAGCGGCCGCAAAGGGAGACCTCTTCAATGCTTCTGCCTACGGGAAGTTCATGGAGCTGGAGCTCAAGAGTCTGTATAAATATTTTGACGATACCACGACAGCTGCCGTGGAGGAGTCCGCAAAGCATGAGTTCGAAGAAATAAGGGATCTGGGAGAGATAGAGGCGGTCTTCGCTGAGGTGAAGAAGGCAAAAAAAGCGGGGATAGCCTTTGATGAGGACGGAGTATATCTGGTGCTCTCGCCCGACAGGGCAGTGGCGATACCTGCGGAGGGCTTCGCATCGCCCATGTTCCTCAAGGCCCATGTGACGGACATACTGGATGGAGGGAGCGGGATATACTATACCTTCGATATCAAGGGGCAGCTGAAGCATATGGAGGTGCCCTGCAGTCCGAAGCTGCGGGATCTGCTTCTCGCCGACTATCTCCTCAATCCGCTGATCGATGACTACGGCGTGCCGGAGGATACGGGAGAAAAGGCATATGCGGCCTATATCAGGGGAGAGGAGCGGTACAAAGAGCTTTGCGATGCAGGCATGGAAAGGCTCTATGCCGATATCGAGATGCCGCTGGCCTTCGTCCTGCATGATATGGAGAAGGAGGGTATCAGGGCTTCGAAGGAGACTCTGGAGTCAATATCGGCGGACCTGGAAAAAGACATACTTAAGCTGGAGCAGGAGA
Source organism: Lachnospiraceae bacterium (assembly GCA_003488445.1). GTDB lineage: Bacteria > Bacillota > Clostridia > Lachnospirales > Lachnospiraceae > NK4A144. The sequence continues at coordinate 2,467 of DNLO01000093.1, forward strand.
TATATGCGGATGCGGGGGAGGAGTTCAACATCAACTCGCCCAAGCAGCT
>DNLO01000231.1:0-4497 GCA_003488445.1 Lachnospiraceae bacterium
GGAGCGGAAGGAGCACCGGATATCGTTCATTCCTCAGACGACGGAGAACCGTCGGGCACTGCCGGAAAGCCTATGCTCGAGGTGCTGAACGGAGCGGGGCTGAAGGATGTGGTGCTCGTAGTGACGAGGTATTTCGGAGGAACGCTGCTGGGGACCGGAGGGCTTGTGCGTGCCTACACAGATGCTGCCAAGGCAGCCGCAGAGGATGCCGGGACTGTGAGGATGGCACTCATGCAGCAGTTTACGGCTGCCTTTGATTATACATTCACCGGCTCCATTGATCACTTCATAGAGCAGAACGGCATATCCCGCCCGGGAGCGGAATATACAGACAGGGTACGATATGAACTTGCTGTATCCGAAGGAAGCTACGAGGCGGCGGTGAAGTCGCTGACCGAGATCACATCTTCTGCCATAGAGATCGTCAAGGGTGAGGCGGCATTCGTGCCTGTCTGAAAGAAGCAGGTATCTTGATTTTTTTCCCTGAATAAGTGTAAAATACGGTTGGTTTTTTTGACGTTTCTCTCAATAGAAAGGTGGTGGTAATAAATGAATGCAGACAGTCCGTATCACGAACGCTTTTATTACCACACTATGAAAGAGAGATACAGTCATGGAGAGAGAAGAGATAGAGAAGCTCATTGCTGACAGAGACTACAACGAGCTCCGCAAGGAACTCAATGAACTCAACGAGGCAGATATCGCCTCGATCCTGGAAGAAGTCCCAAGAGAAGAAAGACCCAAAGTATTTCGTCTGCTGAAGAAGGATATGGCTGCAGATGTGTTCTCGTTCCTGCCAACGGATATAGAGCAGGAGCTGATCACTGCGCTGACAGATGCCGAGGCTGCAAACGTCATCAATAACCTGATGGCCGATGATGCTACGGACCTGATGGAGGAGATGCCGGCAAATGTGGTGAAGCGGCTGCTGGCACATACCACAGCGGAGACCAGAAGAGACATCAACCATCTGCTGAAGTTCCCGGATGACTCCGCCGGATCGATCATGACGGTGGAGTTCGTGGATCTGAAGGCGAACTGGACCATAAAGAAATGTATGGACAGGATCAGGAGCACGGGACTGGATTCGGAGACGATCTACACCTGCTACGTGGTGGATGATAAGAGAAAGCTTTTGGGGACGGCGGCGCTGAGATATCTGATACTCGCGGATCCCGAGGTGACAGTAGGATCCATCATGAATGAAAACGTGATAGCGGTGCACACCCTGGACGACCAGGAGGAAGTCGCCAAGCAGTTCCAGAAGTACGACTTCAACTCGATGCCCGTGGTAGACCAGGAAGACAGACTGGTAGGGATCATCACCGTCGACGATATCATGGATATCATCCAGGAAGAGACCACTGAGGATATCGAAAAGATGGCAGCTATCATGCCCACCGATCAGAAGCCCTATCTCAGACAGGGCGTGGTCGAGATATGGAAGAAGCGTATAATATGGCTGCTCTTCCTGATGGTATCGGCGACCTTCACAGGCATGATCATCACTCGCTACGAGAAAGCTCTCGGAGCATATATCGTGCTGACGGCATTCATACCGATGCTTATGGATACTTCGGGAAATGCCGGAAGCCAGGCGTCGGTCACGATCATCCGTGCGCTCTCGCTGGATGACATCGAATTCAAGGATTTCTTCAGCGTGGTGTGGAAGGAGATAAGAGTGGCTCTGCTCACGGGACTCACACTGGCAGCGGCGAACTTCGTGAAGCTGCAGGTGGTGGACAGGGTATCGGCTTCGGTAGCTTTCGTGGTGTGCGGGACCCTCGTGGTCACGGTGCTCTTCGCCAAGATGATCGGCTCCATGCTGCCCATGGTATCCAAGAAGGTCGGACTGGATCCGGCGGTAATGGCTTCGCCTTTCATCACCACTATTGTGGATGCGGTGGCACTTTTGGTATACTTTAACTTCGCGACAGCGATATTGCATATTTAGTATTTCTATTCAGAGGTATAAGAGAATGGCAGGTATCACGAAAAATTTTGATTCAAAGGCAGACATCATACAGGCTCTCGCTGCTACGGCAGGAGCCACCAAGGATGATCTGAAGAAGTTCGGAGAGAGTAAATGGGACTCATCTACCGGGACATATTACAGTAACGGAAAGATGTTCTCCAAGATGTCCATATTCCGTGCAAAATCCTACTTCGCGGATCAGGCCGTAAAGTACAACAAGATAGGCACGGCAGAGGCCAAGGAGATGTCACAGTGCTATGACCTCGCATATGAGGCGATATGTGCACTGGAGAAAAACAAGGCAGAGGATGGTGCGGCAGAAAATGGCGGACAGCACTAAGATAAGAAACGTAGCCATAATAGCGCACGTAGATCACGGCAAGACCACGCTGGTGGATGCACTGCTGCGACAGAGCGGTGTGTTCAGAGAGAACCAGGAGGTGGTGGAGAGAGTCATGGACTCCAACGATCTCGAAAGAGAGAGGGGTATCACCATACTCTCGAAAAACACGTCCGTGCTGTATAAAGACATAAGGATCAATATCATAGACACTCCGGGACACGCCGACTTCGGTGGAGAGGTGGAGCGTATACTCAAGATGGTAGACGGCGTGGTGCTGCTGGTGGATGCATTCGAAGGAGTGATGCCTCAGACCAAGTTCGTGCTGATGAAGGCACTGTCGCTGGATCTGCCGGTGATAGCCTGCGTGAACAAGATAGACCGTGACGGAGCAAGACCGGATGAGGTGGTGGACGAGGTGCTGGAGCTGCTCATGGATCTGGGAGCCTCCGATGCACAGCTCGACTGTCCCTTCGTCTTTGCTTCCGCGAAGAACGGTACGTCTTCAATGGATGCCGCGTCCCAGGGTGAGGACATGACGGCGCTCTTTGATACGATAGTCTCGTACATACCTGCTCCTAAGGGTGATGAGGAAGCTCCCCTGCAGGTGCTGATCTCCACGATAGACTACAACGAGTATGTGGGCCGTATAGGTATAGGAAAGGTAGACAACGGCAGAGTGAAGCTCAATCAGGAGGCCGTGATCGTAAACCACCATGAGAGCGACCGGAAGGAAAAGGTCAAGATAAGCAAACTCTACGAATTCGAAGGACTGAACAAGGTGGACGTGACCGAAGCATCGGTGGGACAGATCGTCGCCATATCGGGCATAGCGGATCTGAAGATCGGTGACACCCTGTGCTCACCGGAGGATCCGGTGGCCATACCCTTCCAGAAGATATCCGATCCGACCATCTCCATGAACTTCATGGTCAATGACAGCCCTCTGGCCGGCAAGGAAGGCAAATATGTCACATCCAGACATATCAAGGACAGGCTCCTGAAGGAGCTCAATACCGATGTGTCACTTCGCATAGAAGAAACGGAATCCACAGACACGTTCAAGGTGTCCGGCAGGGGAGAGCTCCATCTGTCGGTGCTGATAGAGACCATGAGGCGCGAAGGGTACGAGTTCGCGGTATCAAAGGCTGAGGTCATATATCGGAAGGATGAGAACGGGAAGACGCTGGAGCCAGTGGAGCTGGCCTATGTGGATGTGCCGGATGAATTCTCGGGAACCGTGATATCCAGCCTCTCGGAGAGAAAGGGAGAGCTCCTGGGGATGAACTCCATAGCGGGAGGATATACCCGTCTGGAGTTCCGTATACCTTCCAGAGGACTGATAGGCTTCAGAGGCCCCTTCATGACAGACACCAAGGGTAACGGTATCATCAATACGATCTTTGACGGCTACGTACCCTACAAGGGAGATATCGCATACAGAAAGACAGGATCACTCATAGCCTTCGAGGCAGGCGAGGCAGTTCCTTACGGACTCTTCAACGCTCAGGACAGAGGCTCGCTCTTCATCGGACCGGGAACTCCTGTATATTCCGGTATGGTCATCGGATCCAATCCGAAATCGGAGGATATAGAGGTGAACGTCTGCAAGACCAAGCATCTGACCAATACCCGGACATCCAGCTCGGATGAAGCTCTGCGCCTGGTGCCTCCGGTGGTGATGTCACTGGAGCAGTGTCTGGACTTCATAGACAATGATGAGCTGCTGGAGGTCACACCCCAGTCGCTCAGGATACGAAAGAGGATACTCGATCCGGTGCTGCGAAAGAGAGCGGCATTCGCCAGAAAGTAATATGAAAGAAAACAAGATGGGCGTGATGCCCGTAAAGAAGCTTATAGTGAGCATGTCGCTCCCTATGATGATCTCCATGCTCGTACAGGCTCTGTACAATATAGTGGACTCCGTGTTTGTGGCTCAGCTGTCTGAAGAGGCGCTCACCGGTGTCACTCTTGCTTTTCCGATGCAGAACTTCATGTTTGCCGTGGCAGGCGGGACCGGCGTGGGTATCAATGCCATGCTGTCGAAATCACTTGGAGAGAGAGAATACGACAAGGCGGACAGTGCGGCAGGAAACGGTATCGTGCTGTGCATGCTGGCGGCCTTTGCCTTCATGGCGGCATCCTTCATGGGGGCTGCCAGGGGCTTCATCGGCACGCAGAC
>DNLO01000231.1:4658-7779 GCA_003488445.1 Lachnospiraceae bacterium
CCACCGGGCGTACCTTCTATACCATGATCACGCAGGCACTCGGTGCCATCATCAATATCATAATGGATCCCATCATGATATTCGGACTGTTCGGATTTCCTGCTATGGGGGTGGCAGGCGCAGCCTACGCTACCATCATAGGACAGAGCATAGCGGCGACTCTCGCTCTGATATTCAACATCACAAAGAATCCGGATATCCATTTCTCGTGGAAGATATTCATACTGAAGGCCGATACGGTAAAGCGCATCTACTATGTGGGTGTGCCGTCGATCCTGATGATAGCCATAGGGTCCATCATGACCTATATGATGAACAAGATACTGAGCGTGTTCTCGAGCACGGCTGTAGCGGTATTCGGCGTATACTTCAAGCTTCAGAGTTTCTTCTTCATGCCGGTATTCGGACTGAACAACGGTGTGATACCGGTGCTTGCCTTCAACTACGGAGCAAAGAACAGGGAGCGTATCAACGAGGCTCTCAGGTTTGCCGTGACGCTGGCATTCAGCATCATGTGTCTTGGGACTGTGGTATTCGAGCTGATACCCGGGACTCTCCTGGGACTGTTCAAAGCCACGGGCGATATGATGTCCATCGGTATCACGGCTCTTCGTATCATAGCGATCCACTTCCCGCTGGCCGGACTCTGCATAGCGATGGGATCTATCTTTCAGGCCTTCAGCAGAAGCATCTATTCGCTGGTGATCTCTCTCGGACGCCAGCTCTTCGTGCTGATACCGGCGGCGTATATCCTGAGCCTTGCCGGAAACGTGAACGTGGTGTGGTGGGCGTTCCCCATAGCAGAGGCAGTCTCGCTGGCACTCACTCTTACCTTCTTCAGGAAGCTCCACAAAGAGGTGGCACAGGAGCTGGAAAAGGAGAAGATCCCAGATTAGCACTCACTTCTTGACAGTGCTAACAATCCGTGTTAGTATTCTCTCATAACGAACATTGAAGCGTTTGCAGGCCCGTCATGAAAGCATTCACGACGGGTCGTTGTATAGACCGGAAGACCGTCGGGGACAATGCACGGGACTTGCGGGCAGCGCAGAGAGGAGGAGAGATATGAACATAGATAAATTCACCCAGAATTCCATAAAGGCAGTGAACGGCTGCCAGAAGGTGGCAGCGGACTACGGCAATCAGGAGCTGGTACCTGCGCATCTCGTCTATTCTTTGCTCACTATAGATGAATCCCTGATAAGAAAACTCACAGAGAAGATGTGGATAGATGCGGACGAGTTCACGCAGAGCGTCCTCGGCATCATAGAGAAGAGGCCCAAGGTACAGGGCGGAGAGCCCTACATGGGCTCGGAGCTCAACAAGGTGCTGCTCTCTGCTCCGGATGAGGCGAAGGCCATGGGAGATTCCTATGTGTCGGTAGAGCATCTCTTTCTTGCCGTGATAAAACATCCCGGGAAAGAGCTTAAGGAGATCCTGAAGGATTACGGTATCACAAGGGATCATTTCCTGCAGGTGCTCTCGGAGGTGCGAGGCAACCAGACCGTGAATACGGACAATCCCGAGGACACCTATGATGTGCTGGAGAAGTACGGGACCAACCTGGTGGCACGTGCCAGAGAGCAGAAGCTGGATCCTGTCATAGGACGTGACAGCGAGATCCGCAACATGATACTGATACTCTCGCGCAAGACCAAGAACAATCCGGTGCTCATCGGAGAGCCGGGAGTCGGCAAGACGGCGGCCGTGGAGGGCCTGGCTCAGAGGATAGTGGCCGGAGACGTACCCGAAGCTCTCAAGGACAAGGAGATATTCTCACTGGATATGGGTGCACTGGTGGCAGGGGCCAAGTACAGGGGTGAATTCGAAGAGAGGCTGAAGGCTGTCCTGGAAGAGGTGAGGAAGTCCGAAGGGAGAGTGATCCTCTTCATAGACGAGCTTCATCTGATCGTGGGGGCAGGAAAGACGGACGGAGCGATGGATGCCGGTAATATGCTCAAGCCCATGCTGGCAAGAGGTGAGCTCCACTGCATAGGAGCCACCACGCTCGATGAGTACAGGGAATACATAGAGAAGGACAAGGCTCTGGAGCGCAGGTTCCAGCCGGTGCTGGTGGATGAGCCCTCGGTGGAGGACACCATATCGATACTGCGCGGACTGAAGGAGCGCTATGAAGTGTATCACAGCGTGAAGATAGCCGATTCGGCCCTGGTGGCCGCAGCCGTGCTGTCCCACAGATACATATCGGACAGGTTCCTGCCGGACAAGGCCATAGATCTGGTGGACGAGGCATGCGCCTCCATAAAGACCGAGATGGACTCCATGCCGGCGGAGCTGGACGAGATGCGCAGACGTCTGACTCAGATGCAGATAGAGGAGACCGCGCTGAAGAAGGAGAAGGATACGGGATCCAGGCAGAGACTGGAGGAGCTGCAGAGGGATATCTCCGAGCTGAACGAGAAATACCAGAACGACAAGGCCAAGTGGGACACCGAGAAGCAGAGCGTGGGAAGGCTGTCCGAGCTGAGGGAGCAGATCGAATCCATAAACAACGAGATACAGATAGCGCAGAGACAGGGAGACCTGGAGAAGGCCGCCAAGCTGCAGTACGGGGATCTGCCCAAGCTGCAGGGAGAGCTGGAGGCAGCCGAGGCAGGTCTGAAAGAAAGAGATATATCCATGGTGCATGAAGCGGTCACGGAGGACGGGATCGCCGAGATAGTGTCGCGGTGGACAGGCATACCCGTCTCCAAGCTGAATGAGGGAGAAAGAGAAAAAGTGCTGCATCTGGGAGACACTCTCCATAAGCGCGTGATAGGACAGAATGAAGCCGTGGAGAAGGTGGTGGATGCCATAGTGCGCTCGAGAGCCGGCATCAAGGACCCCACGAAGCCCATAGGAAGCTTCCTCTTCCTGGGACCTACAGGTGTGGGCAAGACGGAGCTCGCCAAGGCCCTGGCCGAAGCACTCTTTGACGATGAGAACAACATAGTGCGAATAGATATGTCCGAGTACATGGAGAAATTCTCGGTATCGAGACTCATAGGAGCTCCTCCCGGATATGTCGGATATGACGAGGGAGGCCAGCTGACGGAGGCTGTGAGGAGGCATCCTTACTCTGTCGTGCTCTTCGATGAGATAGAGAAGGCGCATCCGGATG
>DNLO01000215.1:0-2867 GCA_003488445.1 Lachnospiraceae bacterium
ATGAGATCCTGATCTTCGACGAGCCTACTGCCGTGCTCACTCCCCAGGAGATAGAGGAGCTCATGGAGATCATGAAGGGCTTCAAGGAGGAGGGAAAGAGCATCCTCTTCATCACCCACAAGCTGGCAGAGATAATGGCGGTCTCCGATCGGTGTACCGTACTCAGGAAAGGAAAGTACATGGGCACTGTGGACATAGCATCCACTACCCAGGAGGAGCTTTCCAAAATGATGGTAGGCAGGGATGTGAAGCTCACGGCAGAAAAGAAGCCCTGCGAGACCGGTGATACCATACTGGCGGTGAGGGATCTGGTGGTCCCAAGCCGTACTCATAACAATAACGCTGTCAGGGGTGTCTCCTTCGATGTGCGCCAGGGAGAGATAGTCTGTGTGGCGGGAATAGAGGGCAACGGTCAGACGGAGCTTGTCTACGGCATCACCGGACTGGAGAAGGTCACTTCAGGGAGCATACATATGAAGGGACGGGACATCACCCATGCCTCCATCAGAGAGCGCTCTAAGGACGGCATGAGCCACATCCCGGAGGACAGGCACAAGCACGGGCTGGTGCTGGACTACACCCTGGAGCAGAATATGGTGCTGCAGCGCTACTGGGAGGATGAGTTCCAGAAGGGCGGAGTGATAAGGGCGGATAAGGTGCGGAAATACGCCTATGATCTGATAGACAGATTTGACATCCGCTCGGGACAGGGTGCCGTGACGGTAGCCAGATCCATGTCCGGCGGCAATCAGCAGAAAGCCATCATAGCGCGTGAGATAGACAAAGAGCCGGACCTGCTGGTGGCGGTACAGCCCACGAGAGGTCTGGATGTAGGTGCGATAGAATATATCCATGGCCAGCTCATAAAGGAAAGAGATCAGGGCCGCGCAGTGCTCCTTGTGTCTCTGGAGCTGGATGAAGTAATGAACCTCTCCGACAGGATCCTCGTGATGTATGAGGGTGAGATAGTGGGAGAGTTCGATCCGAAGCAGACCACCGTGGAGGAGCTTGGTCTGTATATGGCAGGTGCCAAAAGACAGGACGGAAAGGAGGCCAGGGTATCATGAAGGTAAAGAAGCCTCTTGCGGAAAACCAGATGTTCATCACAGTCCTTGCTTCGGTGATCTCAATCGCAGCGGGTCTGATATTCGGCTCGGTGCTGCTCTTCATCCTCAATCCGTCGAAGGCGGGGGTAGGGATGAGCGCCATGCTGACTACGGGGTTCTCTTCCCTGGATCAGTTCGGCAAGGTGCTGTATCAGTCGGCACCCCTCATGCTGTGCGGTCTCTCGGTGGGATTCGCATTCAAGACCGGAATGTTCAATATAGGAGCCACGGGGCAGTATACCATAGGTGCCTTCTGCGCACTCTACGGAGCCATAGCCCTGCAGCTGCCCTGGTGGGCATGCCTTCTGCTCTCCCTCATAGGGGGTGCGGTATGGGGCATATTCCCGGGACTCTTCAAGGCTCTCTTCAATGTGAATGAGGTCATCACATCGATCATGTTCAACTGGATAGGCATGTATCTGGTGAACCTGCTGCTGGCAAATATGCCCGTCATGCTGGCATCCGCCTGGGGTGCGTCAAACTCCGACAGGACGGCGGCTCTGGCACAGGCAAACCCGAAAGCCATCATCCCCAAGGGCGGACTGGACAGGCTCTTCGGCAACTCCAGCTGGATCAATATCAGTGTGTTCGTGGCGATCATAGTGGCCATAGCCTGCTGGTTCATCCTGGAGAAGACCACCTTCGGCTACGAGCTCAAGGCCTGCGGATACAATAAGGAAGCTTCAAGATATGCCGGCATCAATGCCAACAGGAATATCGTATTATCGATGATAATCGCCGGAGGCCTGTCGGGTCTCGGCGGAGGTCTGTATTATCTGGCAGGTACCATACAGTATGTGCTGGAAAAGAAGACCCTGGCCATGGGCTTCAACGGTATACCGGTGGCTCTGCTGGCAAACTCCAATCCCATAGGTACGATATTCTCGTCACTTTTCATAAGCTATATACAGGTGGGAGGTTCTGCTATGCAGCCCAACTTCTCATCGGAATCCACGGACATCATCATAGCTGTCATCATCTATCTGGCAGCCTTTGCCCTGCTGATGAGGGGTGTGATCACGGGGATCCTGAAGAAGACCATGAAGTCCGGTGACGATAAGGAGGCAAAGGCATGAACATACTGGCGAATATAATATCTCTGACTATAGTCTTTGCGGTGCCTCTGATGCTGGTGGCGCTTGGCGGCATGTATTCGGAGCACTCCGGCGTGATCAACCTGGCACTGGAGGGAATAATGGTGATAGGAGCCCTGTGCGCCTGCTTCACGCTGCAGGTCTTCGACCGTAACGGCATGGGCCGGGTACATCCCCAGCTGTGCATGCTTCTGGCCATCATAGTCGCAGCCGTCTCGGGGACACTCTTCTCACTGCTCCTGGCTTTCGCCGCCATCAACCTGAAGGCGGACCAGACCATAGGCGGTACTGCGCTGAACACCTTCGCACCTGCCTTCGCGGTGGTGGTCACCTGGGCCGTACAGGGACAGGGCATGACCACGATACAGATACCCAGCTGGATACGCATCACCCAGGAGAGCTTCGGCCTCACAGCCGGCAAGAGCTTCTGGGATATGCTCATATTCAAGTATTTCTACCTCACGACTCCCATTGCCGTAGTCCTGTTCTTCGCTGCCTGGATACTGATGTACAGGACGAAGTTCGGACTGAGGCTCAGAGCCTGCGGTGAGCATCCTCAGGCTGCCGACTCCGTAGGTATAAATGTGTACCGTATGAGATATGCGGGCGTGCTGATATCGGGCTTCCTCGCAGGGATAGGAGGAATAGCCTATACCATAGCAGTGGG
>DNLO01000215.1:3067-6920 GCA_003488445.1 Lachnospiraceae bacterium
TCCATACCCTTCCTGCCAAAGTTTGAGGGGATGAAGGATCAGTCATCGCTATACCAGATGCTTCCTTACATAGTGACGATGATAGTACTGATCTTCACGTCAAAGCATTCCCAGGCACCGAAGGCGGAGGGTATACCCTATGACAAGGGCTCGAGATAAAAGGAGTGTACGAGCATGTATCGCGCTGCTGCTCATGATATGTGTCGTGACGGTGACCGGATGCAATGCTTCGAAAAAGATAAAAGACGGCGAAAAAAGCGGGAAAGAGTGGTGGAACAGGACGATAGCATATGAGATCTATGTGAAGAGCTTCAAGGACTCAGACGGAGACGGGATCGGAGATCTGAACGGGATCACCTCCGAGCTGGATCATCTGAAGGAGCTGGGAGTGGGAGCCGTATGGCTCACGCCCTGCTATGTGTCGCCCCAGGCAGACAACGGCTACGATATCGCCGACTACTACAATATAGAACCTGCATACGGAACCATGGAGGATATGGACAGGCTCATCGCGGAGGCAAAGAAGCGTGACATCCGTATCGTGATGGATCTGGTATTCAACCATACATCAAACGAAAATGAATGGTTCAAGGAGTCCAGAGCCGGCAGGGACAACGACAAGAGCGACTGGTATATCTGGGCAGACCCAAAGGAGGACGGGAGCGCTCCGACGAACTGGAGGAGCATCTTCGGGGGATCGGCCTGGGAGTATGACAGCACAAGGGGACAGTATTATCTGCACACCTTCCTGCCTGAACAGCCGGATCTCAACTGGGAAAACCCGGAGGTGAGAGCGGCGGTCACGGATGTGGCGAACTATTGGAAGGATAAGGGTGTGGGCGGCTTCCGTATGGATGCCATCACCTATATCAAGAAACCCGCGGAATACAAAGACGGCACACCCGATGCGGAGGACGGCATGGTGGGGATACACTCCATGACGGCCAATACCGAGGGGATACTGGACTATCTGCACGAGTTCAAGGCGGCTGTCCGTGACGGGAGCGACATCTTCACTGTGGGTGAGGCCAACGGTGTGGCGGCAGAGGACCTGAAGGACTGGATAGGCGAAAACGGTGTGTTTGACATGGTCTTCGAGTTCGGTCTGGTGAATATCGACCTGCCGGATGAGACCAACTGGTGTGAGCGCAGAGACTGGAAGCTCCGTGATCTGAAGTCTTTCTTCCTGGACAGCATCAGAGAGGCTGATGCGGCCGGGGGATGGTTCCCGGTATTCCTTGAGAACCATGACCAGCCCCGCTCCATCAACCACTTCATGCCGGAAGGCGGGGACAGGGAGGCTAAGGCCAAGGCTCTTGCGACACTGCTTCTGACGATGAGAGGTACGCCCTTTATCATGCAGGGTGAGGAGCTGGGATATGTGAACGTGGAATGGCCTTCGATAGATGATTATGATGATATATCCACGAAGAATCATTATACCTTCGCTCTGGGAGAGGGATACTCCGGGGAAGAGGCCATGGAGGGAGTGCATCACTTCTCAAGGGACAGCTCGCGTACACCCATGCAGTGGGACTCCACGGAGAATGCGGGATTCACGACGGGGACACCGTGGCTTCCGGTCTATCCCGACTATACCGTATACAACAGGAACAGCGAGAAGGAAAAGAAAGACTCCGTCCTGAACTACTATATAGCGCTGGCTGCTCTGCGCTCGGAGCACCCTGAGCTGGAAGACGGGAGCTACGAGGAGATCCTGTCCGAGGATGAAAGGATCGTAGCCTATGTCAGGAAGGACGGCGACCTGAAGGCTACCGTACTGATCAACTTCACCGGTGAGGAGATCAGCTATGATGTGGGATGCGTAAAGGGTGCGGAGTGTATCATGAGCTCTGAGGGCATGGCGGAAAAGGGTGTGCTGGGACCCTTCCAGGCCGTGATATATGAAGAGTGAACGGCGATACGACACTGATAAAGAATACGACCGAAACGGAAAGGAGTTTACATAAAATGGACATTCAGGAGATACTGAGCAAGTGCGACCACACTCTCCTCAAGCAGGAGAGCACCTGGGAGGATATCAAGGTGATCCTCGATGATGCGAAGAAATACCGGACCGCATCGGTCTGCATACCGCCCTGCTACATAAAGAGGGCGAAGGAATACACCGGAGATGAGGTGAAGCTCTGTACCGTGATAGGCTTCCCCAACGGGAGCCACACCACGGAGTGCAAGGTATTCGAGACCGAGGATGCCATAAGATGCGGTGCCGACGAGGTGGACATGGTGATCAATATCGGCGAGCTCAAGGCGGGCAACGATGACTATGTGCTTGAAGAGATAAAGGCAGTCAGAAAGGCATCCGAGGGGAAGATCCTGAAGGTGATAATCGAGACCTGCCTCCTTACTGAGGATGAGAAGATACGGATGTGCGATATCGTAACGAAGTCCGGGGCAGACTATATCAAGACCTCCACAGGGTTCTCAACGGGAGGGGCGACCTTCGCTGACATCGAGCTCTTCGCAAAGCATGTGGGGAAGAATGTGAAGATCAAGGCCTCCGGCGGGATCTCAAGCATAGAGGATGCAGAGAAGTTCATTGAACTCGGAGCATCCAGACTCGGGACCAGCCGGATCGTGAAGATAGTAAAGGAGCAGGGGGATCCTTCATAAAAGGATGCAACGCTCTATGAGGCGAAAAACAACGAGAAGAACCAGGTGGTGTTCCATAACTGATGTGACCGGCAAAATTATGCTGGAATTAATCCGCCGGATATTATATAATCAAATGGACTGTTAGTGTCGTTTTTTGCTTGCTTGTTTTATCGACTCAACAGTCTTAGTTGGAGGCATGCTAATGCCCAATCATCAGACCCTCTGCGGCGTCCGGTCAACGTGGCAGGGGGTTTACTTTTGAAAAGAGATATGGAGAAGACGATGGGAAATAAATATGATGTGATCATAGTGGGAGCCGGGCCCGGGGGTATATTCTCGGCGTATCAGCTGACAAAGAAGGATCCGAAGCTCAGGGTGGCAGTGTTTGAATCCGGAACCAGCCTGGAAAAGAGAAAATGTCCCATAGACGGAGAGAAGGTGAAGTCCTGCATAAAGTGCAAGACCTGTGCGATCATGAACGGATTCGGCGGAGCCGGGGCCTTCTCCGACGGGAAATACAATATCACCAATGACTTCGGGGGAAACCTCTACGAATACATAGGGCGGAACAAGGCTATCGAGCTCATGCACTATGTGGACGAGATAAATGTATCACACGGGGGAGAGAACACCACCATGTTCTCCACTGCGGGGACGGGCCTGAAGAAGATATGCATGCAGAACAAGCTCACTCTGCTGGATGCATCCGTCAGACATCTGGGGACGGATATCAACTATGTGGTGCTGCAGAACCTCTATGACGAGCTGAAGGACAAGGTGGAATTCCACTTCACGACTCCGGTGAAGAGCATAGAGAAGCTGGAGGAGGGATACAGGGTACATCTCGAGGAGGACAGTGCCGACTGCAGATACTGTATCATCTCGGTGGGACGCAGCGGCAGCAAATGGATGGAGACTGTCTGCAAAGATCTGGACATACCCACGAAATCAAACCGTGTGGACATAGGTGTCAGAGTGGAGCTCCCGGCAGTGATCTTCTCTCACATCACCGATGAGCTCTACGAGGGAAAGATCGTGTACCGCACCCACAAGTTCGAGGACCAGGTGCGCACCTTCTGCATGAACCCCAGAGGTATCGTGGTGAATGAGAATACCAACGGGATAGTGACCGTGAACGGGCACAGCTTCGAGGATGAGTCCAAGAAGACGGAGAATACCAACTTCGCACTGCTGGTGGCGAAGCATTTCTCGGAGCCCTTCAAGGACAGCAACGGCT
>DNLO01000150.1 GCA_003488445.1 Lachnospiraceae bacterium
GGTATCATATCTGCAGGCTTCATAGAGGAGTTCGGAGAAGAGAAGAAGCGCAATGAGATGAAAGCCGGAGCTGAAGATGTACAGGAAAGGCAGGGAGCGATAGTGATAGCCCTGAAGGAGACAGACGACTGGAACGGCATGAAGATAGGGGATCTTCCGATGCCTCAGGATATGACCATAGAGAAGATCCACAGGGGAGAGACGAGCATGCATCCGGACAAGGATCTGAGACTGAAGGAGGGAGACAGGATACTGATCTCATCGAAGCTTAAAAGATACATAGCACCTCTGCTGATACTGGCGATAGCCCTCACGGCATCCGGTTGCAGCGGAGAGAAAAAGGAAGAGGCGGCCACGGAGGCGAGCGAGGAAGCCACAGAGGTCCAGAGCTACGCGATCGTGACGGACACTGCGGGGCAGGCTGCGATGCAAAGCTCAGAGCAGCCTACGGAGGATATGGTATACATCACCGCAGGGGAGGCTGCCGAGAAGGGAATCCCCGGAGCTGCCATGCCGGGGGATATGCCGCAGCCGGATGAAGCAGCAGTGTCGGAGAACGGGGCGGATGAGGCTTTGGACGAGGCGGATCAGGTGTCGGACAATGCCGCGCAGGCCGATGCGGCTGAAACGGTATCTGCGGACAATGCCGCGGCCGGGGAGCAGGAGGCGGCTGAGGCACAGGAACAGCCCCAGACAGTGACTGCCGTGCCGAAGGGCAAGGTGGTCGCCATAGATGCCGGACATCAGGGGAAGGGCAACAACGGCAAAGAGCCTCTGGGTCCCGGATCCAGCGAGATGAAGACCAAGGTGGCGGGAGGTACCAGCGGAGTGGTGAGCGGACTGGCTGAGTCGCAGCTGACCCTCGCGGTATCGCTGAAGCTGCAGCAGGAGCTGCAGAACAGAGGCTACCAGGTGGTGATGATACGTACCAGCCAGGACGTGAACATCAGTAACGCGGAGAGAGCACAGATAGCGAACAATGCGGGAGCAAATGCTTTCGTCAGGGTACATGCGAACGGCTCTTCCAACAGCTCCGCCAACGGAGCGATGACCATATGCCAGACCCCGGGCAATCCTTACAACGGGGCTCTCTACGGGCAGAGCAAGGCACTGTCCACATCGGTGCTGAACGGAGTCGTGGCCTCTACCGGATGCAAGAGGGAGAGAGTATGGGAGACGGATACCATGAGCGGCATCAACTGGTGTCAGGTACCGGTGACCATAATTGAGATGGGATATATGACCAATCCTGCCGAGGACGCCCTTATGGCGACGGATGACTATCAGTGGAAGATAGCGAAGGGCATAGCTGACGGAATAGATGCCTATATGAAATAATGGTGGAGCTCATCATCGGAGGAGCTGCATCGGGCAAGTCCGAGTATGCCGAAAAGGAAGCGCTGAGATATGAGAAGCCCTGCTACTATCTCGCTACCATGAGATACGGGACGGATGATGGCGACGGGCGCGGGGCGGAACGTATTGCCAGGCACCGCAGCCGCAGGGAAGGGCTCGGCTTCACGACCATAGAGCAGTCCGTCGATATCGGAGAGATCTCGGAGGAGATAAGAGGCGGCTGTGTGCTGCTGGAGTGTCTGACCAATCTCGCTGCGAATGAGCTCTTTACCGAAGACGGCGTAAGATATGAGGACGAAGTCTACATGAAACTCGTATCGGATATATCTGCACTGGCAGACGCAGCAGGATCGCTCGTCATAGTCTCAGGGGATGTCCACAGGGACGGCATAGTCTATGGCGGGGAGACAGAGAGCTACAGGGAGCTCCTGGCACGGCTCAACGCATGGTGCGCCCAACGCTCGGACCTGGTATATGAAGTAATATACGGCTGTCCAAAGAGGATCAGATAGCATGTTCAGATCTATTATCATAGCTTTTTCCATGTATTCCAGGATACCCATGCCACATATCAGCTGGGAAGATGAGGACATGAGATATATGTTTGTCTTCTTTCCCTTCGTAGGTGCTGTCATAGCGGGCGTCGAATATCTGTGCCGTATGGCGGGAGTGAAGCTGGGGCTTGAGCCGGTGTTTGTGGCTGCAGTGATGACGGTGATACCGCTCATCATTACGGGAGGGATTCATCTGGACGGATATATGGACACCTCCGATGCACTCTCATCTTACAGGTCCCGGGAGGAGAGGCTTCGGATCCTGAAGGATGCACATATAGGTGCGTTTGCGGTGATAAGGGTCCTGGTACTGATGATCCTCTTCTACGGAGCGGTATATCAGATACTTCTCTCGGATGAGACGGGAGGACTGAGGGTATTCATACTCTCTTTCGTATTGTCGAGGGTCATGAGCGGTATCTCGGTGATGACTGTAAAGAGTGCGGGTAACGGAGGATCGCTGGAGAAGCTGGGGAGTGCATCCGATAAGAAGACAGTCACGGCGCTGCTTGCTGCGGAATATGTGGTGACTGTGGCCGTCATGATATACATATCTCCTCTGTACGGAGGGGTCGCTGCAGGGGCATCAGCCCTGTGGTATTTCATCTACAGACATATATGCGAAAAGACATT
>DNLO01000055.1 GCA_003488445.1 Lachnospiraceae bacterium
TAAAGGATCTGCCCGAGGATGAGACTATCAGTATCTATTATACGGGAGACGACTATGTGGATCTCTGCCGCGGCCCTCATGTGAGCAACTCAGCAGAGCTTCTGCAGACGGCCTTCAAGGTAAAGGCAGTGTCTGCGGCTTACTGGAGAGGCGATGCCAAAAACGACTCCATGCAGAGGATATATATCTATGCTTTTCCTTCCAAAGACGAGCTCAAGAAGCACCTCGCATTCGTGAAGGAGGCAGAAGAGAGAGACCATAAAAAGCTGGGACCTGAACTGCAGCTTTTCATGTTCCATGAGACTGCTCCGGGCATGCCCTACTGGCTTCCCAGAGGCTGGAGGATGTACCGCGCTCTGGTACAGTACTGGAGGGAGCTGCACGACAGGAACGGATATCAGGAGATATCGGCGCCCGTCATCAACAACAAGAAGCTCTGGCTGATCTCGGGACACTGGGCTCACTATCAGAATAATATGTTCATAGTACCGGGTACCACCTGGACGCCGGATGCGGATGATGTGATGGCGGCAAAGCCCATGAACTGTCCCAATGCGATGAACACCTATGCAAGGACGACCCATTCTTACAGGGAGCTTCCCATCAGGTACAATGAGATAGATATGGTGCACCGCAAGGAGAAGAGCGGAGCACTGAACGGACTCTTCCGTGTGCAGGCCTTCAGACAGGATGACGATCATACTTTCGTTTCCGTGGCTCAGATAGAGGAGGAGATCGAGAACATCATCTCCGTGGCGGATGAGATATATTCCACCTTCGGGATCACTTACAGAGCAGAGCTCTCCACGAGGCCCGAGGACTTCATGGGAGATATCGAGGACTGGAATCAGGCAGAGGCAGCCCTGAAGCGCATACTCGACAGGAAATACGGCGAGGGCGGCTACGAGATCAACGAGGGCGACGGTGCTTTCTACGGACCGAAGATAGATCTGCAGATAAAGGATGCCATAGGCCGTGAGTGGCAGTGCGGCACGGTCCAGCTGGACTTCCAGCTGCCCCATAATTTCGGCCTCACATATCAGGATGCGACAGGCGCCATGGTACAGCCGGTGGTCATACACAGGGCTATTTTCGGATCCTTTGAGCGATTCATAGGTATACTTATAGAGAATTTCAAGGGAGCTTTTCCTTTCTGGCTCTCACCCTTCCAGACAGCCATCGTACCCATCCGTACGGAGCACAACGAATACGCGCTGGAGCTTAAGAGGATACTCGAGAACGCAGGTGTACGGGTAGAGGTCGACACCGCAGACAAGAATATGAACGAGAAGATCAAGGAGTTCAAGAACCTGAAGGATCCTTACATCCTCGTCGTGGGCGACAAGGAAGTAGAGGAGCGGACGGTGTCCATCAATATCAGGGGCGTGAAGCAGCAGCTCCATGGAGTGACTATCGATGAACTGGTGGCTATGTGCCGGAAGATGAACGACGAGCACACGATAGACCTCATCACATCAACGGATGAGATAAAATAGCTTTTTCAGAATTGACAGGTTACTGACAGTGACCTGTCATTTTTTTGAGCGAGAAACCGAAGTGCTGACTGCAAAGGAGGCAAAAGCAAAATGGCACAGAGAACAGATATACACAAGGTACTGATAATTGGCTCGGGTCCCATAATCATCGGACAGGCCTGTGAGTTTGACTATTCCGGCACACAGGCCTGCAAGGCGCTGAAAAGCCTGGGATACGAGATCGTCCTGGTGAACTCCAACCCGGCGACCATCATGACGGACCCCGAGACCGCAGATGTGACCTATATCGAGCCGCTCAATGTGGACAGGCTCACACAGATAATAGAGAAAGAACGTCCGGATGCCCTGCTCCCGAACCTCGGCGGGCAGAGCGGTCTGAATCTCTGCGCAGAACTGTATAAAGCAGGCGTCCTCGATAAATACAACGTGAAGGTGATCGGAGTACAGGTCGATGCCATAGAGCGGGGTGAGGACAGGGTAGAGTTCAAGAACACAATGGACAGTCTCGGCATAGAGATGGCGAGATCAGAGGTGGCATATTCCGTAGACGAGGCACTGAAGATAGCCGATGAGCTGGGATATCCTGTGGTGCTGAGACCTGCATATACGATGGGCGGTGCCGGAGGAGGACTCGTATACAACAAAGAGGAGCTCAAGGTAGTGTGCGCACGTGGTCTGCAGGCATCCCTGGTGCACCAGGTGCTGGTCGAGGAGTGCGTATCCGGCTGGGAGGAGCTGGAGCTGGAGGTGGTCCGTGATAAGGATAACAATATGATCACGGTCTGCTTCATAGAGAACGTGGATCCCATGGGCGTACATACAGGAGACTCCTTCTGTACGGCTCCTATGCTTACCATATCAGAGGATGTGCAGCAGCGTCTGCAGGAGCAGGCATACAAGATAGTCGAGCATATAGGAGTGATAGGCGGCACGAATGTGCAGTTCGCTCACGATCCGAAGTCGGGACGTATCATAGTGATAGAGATCAATCCCAGGACCTCGAGATCATCGGCTCTCGCATCCAAGGCTACAGGCTTCCCTATAGCTCTGGTGTCCGCAAAGCTTGCCACAGGACTCACGCTAAAGGATCTGAAGGACAGCGTATGGGGAGACCTCTCCCAGTACAAGCCCGGAGGGGATTTCGTCGTGGTCAAGTTTGCCAGATGGGCCTTTGAAAAGTTCAAGGGCGTGGAGGACA
>DNLO01000071.1 GCA_003488445.1 Lachnospiraceae bacterium
TTGGTATGTCCATCTGTATATATATACAGACGCGGCCGGAGAATCAGCCCGTATCAGTGAGATATCTTTTTTCTGTATTCGGAAATGGAGTACAGCAGGCCCGCGGTAGACTCGGCCCAGGAGTACTGCTCCATATATATTCCGTTATATTTCATATTTCCGATCTTATCTTCCACGTAATCGTAATAATCACACTCCACCCTGTCGATCACGAGCGATATCGAACGGTCCTCCTGAAGGAAGATATCCGTGATCCCCCGGGCGGAAAAGGTCTGAACGATTTCTTTTTTCAGAATACTGATATATGATGAATGATCCGCTTCCCTGTCGCTCTCCTGCCACAGCATCCTCCTGATCATTCCGTTATCCACCTTCTTGCCTCTTCTGTCCACGATGAGAGCAAAGAGCTCCAGCGATTTGCTGTATCTGAAGTCCACCGGTTTGCCGTCTGCAAATACCGCAAACTCTCCGAAGGTTTTTATCTGCACCCTTTTGCTCTTATCATATCCGTTAACGCGGAGCACTTCAGAGCTGTCATCCATGCTGATAACATCGGCATCCGGACTCACTCCTCTCACCGCATCCTCGATCGCCCTGCGCCCCCCCCACATCATCACCGATTATCAGCACCCTCATCAGATCCTGTCTCCTTTGTACTCGAATATCGTCATGGTGATGTCATCGAACTGAGGCGCATCTCCTACGAAAGCATCTACCGCACGCTTCACCGACAGCAGCTTGTCGTGCAGGCTCTCTTTGCTCCGGCTTGCGTTCAGGGCATCCGTCATCCTGTCCATCCCGAACAGCTCTCCCGAGGCATCGGTCGCTTCCGGAACACCGTCCGTATAGAGGAAGAGATGATCTCCCGGATAAAGCTCACCCTCCCATTCGTCATAGTCGATATCCTCAAAGGTGGCAAGCCCCGGGCCGTGGATATCCTTTATCAGCTCATAGCTCCCGCCCTTACGGCAGAGCATCGGGTACTCGTGTCCGCCACTGGCGGATACGATATGACCGTCTGATATATCGACGATGCCCAGCCATACCGTGACGAACATCTCCTCTGTATTGTTCCTGCAAAGCTCATTGTTCACACTTGCCAATATCTCTCCGGGGCCTTTAAATCTTCCCGAGAGAGCCGCATTCTTTATCAGGGTCTTTGCAATGACCATGAACAGGGCGGCAGGCACTCCCTTGCCTGAGACATCCGCCATGACCAGCGCCAGATGATCGTCATCCGTCATATAGAAGTCATAGAAATCTCCACCCACCTCTTTTGCGGGATTCATGGTGGAGTAAAGATCGAATTCACTCCTGTCCGGAAAGGCAGGAAACACACCCGGCAGCATATCGGACTGTATCTTTGTCGCAACGGAAAGCTCCGTATCTATCCTCTCCTTCTCGGCTGTGACCCGTTCGAGATTGCGTACCGAGATCGCTATATTCGACTCCAGCTCCTTCATGGTGTGCCAGAGATCCTCTATCTCATCTCCGGTGTTAAGGTTGAGCTCTCCGAAGAAATTGGAATCCTCATCGAGACTCGAGTCCTCCTGCTCTATGAACCGTATACCTGCCTGTTTCAGCTGTATCAGTGGCTTCACCAGTCTTCTCGACAGTCTTAGTGAAAGCACAGCATTAAATACGATAAGGACAGATGCTATCACGACCATTATTAACCTCGTCTGCCTTGACATCCTTCTGGTCTTGTTCAGGGTCTCGTATTCTATCTCGTCGTTCTTTGCCATCAGATCCTTTGCCGGCCGCTCCAGCCTCTTCTCGGATATCCCCATTAAGAGAGTCCACCCCAGGGTCTCAAGCGGCGCATATGCCATGTATACCGGCTCACCGTCGATGATCAGCCGGTCACAGCCTTTTCTGCCTTCAAGGGCAGTCCTTACGAGATCTGCCAGCTCTTCATTCGGCGAGTCCAGCAGATTATCCGTCTCATTCGTTCCCATGTAGAGCTCGCCGGTGTCCCACTGTGAATATATCATCACTCCCGCATCGTTCACGAGGCATATCCTGCTCTCATCACTGTAATCGATACTCTGTATGATGTCCTCAAGATCCGACAGATGTCTCGCTCCTCCGCAGACTGCCCTGAGCTTCCTGTCCACATATACCGGGACTCCCACTATCACCTCCATCTCTTCATTGAATACATCCTCATCACTGTGGGTGAAATAGGTGTCGTGCTTCAGGGTGGATCCGATAAAGAACGGTCTCTTCGTGGCATCAAACGTAATAGGATATCCGTTTTCGTCTGTCTTCTCCTCGGGATGGCTGTCGGCAAACAGTGACGCTCCTCCCGGCAGGGCTATTATTGCATCTCTGACAGCGTCCTTGTCTGATGCGATGCTCTCCATCATCGGGCACAGATTCGCCAGAAGATGAAGGTCCGTCATCATGGCCTCATCATTCAGATCGGCATCTGACGAATAGAGAACATAGCTGTCGAGCACTCCGGCCTTTTCAGGATCCGGAGGATCTATCTCAGCCGGATTGTAATACTCAGGATTTTCCAGCATACCGGTCGCACTGTCTGCCAGAAGCTCGATACTATGCTTCATGCTCCAGAACTCCCTGTCGATTATCCGTGCCGCAGCCTCCACGTACTCCATGAGATTATATGTGGCCACCTCCTGCATCTTGCCTGTTATATCCCTGTCTATTATCTCGCTTCGCTGCCGGTCCGCCTCCTCTATGACTCCGGTATATCTGCCCAGATTGAAGACACTCAGAAAAGCAAAAGAACCCAGAGCAGCCAAAAGCAGCACGAAGCAAAGCATGAAGATCTTTACGTTCAGGCTGATCTTCACACGCTCTCCCGCTTCTTTATGTCCGTTTTTTTCCGATGTCCTGTTTTTTTCCATACTCACTTTTTACGGCACTTACAAGATTGATTTTTGTCGTTTTCTTTGAAATCAAAGATATATCTGTCATAGGCATTTATTATCACGGCACCGGAAGGATGACATCTCTCTCTCTTGAATCCGCTCATATAAGAAGCATGCACATGGCCGTGCAGCATGTAGACCGGACGATAGAGATACAGCATACGGTTAAAGCACTCAAATCCTCTGTGGGGCAGGTCCTCCAGATCCCCCCATCCCCTTGGGGGTGCATGTGTCACGACTATATCCACCCCGCCGTTCATCAGCACCCACGGATAAGTCTTCATTAGACGCAGCCTCATCATACCTTCGGTATACATATAGTGACCGGGCTTGTACTCCAACGATCCGCCGAGTCCCAGGATCCTGATGCCGTTATAGTTATATACCCTGCCGTCTATATTCACGCATCCCTCGGGAGGACGGCTCACATATGCCTGGTCATGATTGCCCGGTACATAGAGCACCGGACATGAACCCATTGTCACCAGAAACTCAAGATATGCCGCGCTCAGATCCCCGCACGAGATGATAAGCCCTATCCCATCGAGCTTGTCGGGAGTGAAATAGTCCCATAAAGCTTTGGATTCTTCATCAGCAATCGCAAGGATCTTCATAGGATATTATCATTCATCCAGTCCATGGAAGCGATCTTCGCCGCAGAAAGGGTATCGAATACAGACGACACGCCGTTCTTGCCCGCCGCCGGATCCTCCTGTATCACCCCTGACTGTGATCTGAGCTCCCCCGAGAAGGGATCCACATTACCGGCTATCACTGAAGCCCTGAAGAAAGAGAGCAGCTTCCGGGTCTGATAGGGCAGCTCCTTTATCCTGATATCCACTACACCGGTGGAGAGCCCGAACCAGTAGTTCTTGGCTGTACGCTCCGCCATGAGCTGCTGTGTATCCCACTCTCCGTTGAGCACGGAATTGACTATCTGGGTGTAGAACCTTCCCCAGTGATAGTACGGTGTGCCTATATATGTGTCACTGTCTCCTTCGATCCTGTATACTCCGGGGCGCTTCTTTCCGCCATCTGTCAGGCTGTATTCGAAGTCGGCATAGTATCCGGCTCCCTCCTTCGCCCACTCACTGCGGTAGTCGTATGTACCCGAGTTTCCCGCATATTTCATTGATATCCTGCAATCCGGATCTATCAGTGAGACACCTATGGCAAAAGCATTCATGCTCGCCATGCTCAGGTTGCCGAAGTTCCTCACAAGATAACCTATAGTCTGCTCTCCTCCTGCTTTCCCGTCCTTCAGCAAAAGATCCGCCGTCAGTATACCCATCAGGAAGGATGCCTCATACAGCTTGCCGTGATAGCTTCTTACGGTGGAACTCGTACTTCCTATGGAGCAGTTGAGGAACTTCACGTCCTGATGCTTCACTGCAGCCTTTACCGTCTCGGACATCATCCGGGGAGACACCGTGAACACGAGCCCCGCTTTATCCGAAACCGCATCCTCGAGAGCCCCGGCGATCCCATCCTCTCCCTTGCCGCAGACATAGGTCTCAGTCACCACCTCATCTCCCGTCATCTCCGAAAGATAAAGCCTGCCCGCCTCATGGCTGTCGGTCCACCTGGAGTCATCAGGCTGAGTCTCGTATATGAAAGCCACCCTTAAGGGATTGGATCCTGTGTATCTGTTTCCTCCCGAGAAGAGCCCCCTCAGCCCCCTGACACGTTTCTCCTCCGTATTGTCCGTACTCCTGTCAAGGAATACGATATCCTCTATGTCGTTGCTGCCCAGGAGCTCATCACGCGCCTGTATTATATTCCTTACTATCTGGTCGTCCGGCTCCGCCAGCAGGCTCTTCATCGAGAATATGGATACGTAGATCAGGAAGATCTCCGAGGTCATGAAGCTGTCGTTGATCTTGAGTATGCTCCTGCACTTATTGGCGAAGATGCTGTAGGCCGCCTCCAGATCCTTCCTGAGATCCTCTGTCCATTCATGCTCCAGATCCTGTCCGAGAAGCTCCGCAAGCTTCCTGTATTCACCCGGCTCAGTGAGTACGATGTAGATATTCTTCGTCACCTTGTAGAAATCAAGATATTCATAGTAGGCCGTCACTTCCTTCGAGTCGTTTTTCTCAGGAAGGATACGGGTGACATCGGCAAGGATGAAGTCCACGTTCTCGTACTTTGATACGGAGACTCTCTTATTGCCCTCCTGCACGTAGAAATTGTGCATATACTCATATACCTTTATCGCATCCCTTATCCCTTCCTGTTTGAAGGAATCATAGAGATTGCTCCACTTCACTCCGAACTCGCTGTCCTCTGCAAGGAGAGGCATGAAGTTGTTGGCAAAGGCATTGTTCCTTGCAGTTTCTTTATTTCCCTTTATACGGTCCAGCGGAAGCTCCACCAGTCCCACATAGGACTGCTTTGAATTCTGCTTTACCTCCTCAAAGGCATCCAGAGCCGGCAGGTACGGTGATACTCCCTGTCTCGCGGCCTTTCTTACGGCGGCTTCTCCCATCCTCAGTGCGCTGATATAATCTTTTCTCATCTCTGGTTCCTGTCCCCTTTCATCTTGTTTCTTTGCTTTACCTGCTCTTCAGTTCACGCTTGTTTGCATACATCATATGATCTGCGCGGTCGAAGACGTCCTTTATTTTCGAATCTTTATCCGGGTCGTACTCTGTCATGCCTGCAGCTATCACAGGTCCTTCATGACTCTCCAGATTGGACAGCACCGTACGCCGCAGCTCTGTCATCAGCTCGCTCCTCATGGTGTAGTCCTGACCGCGCATGAAGATCACGAACTCATCCCCGCCTATACGGAATATGGGACTGTGCTTGAATATCTCGCACATGAGAGCCACTGCAACCTTGATATATTCATCCCCGGCTGCATGCCCCTTTGTATCGTTTATCGTTTTGAGATCGTTGAGATCACATACCGCTATGGCATAGGGGAGATAATCCATGCCCTTATCCATATTGCTCTGTACAGACTGCTCCAGCTCGATGTAGGCTGTCTTGTTCTTGATCCCCGTCAGCTCATCGCGTCTTGCAAGTTCCTTTTCCGTATTAAGGGCCTGCAGCTGCTCATGCTGCCTTCTCACCTCATCATCTATGTTCTCCACGGCGATGATGAAGTGCCCGCCGTCGCTGGAACTTCTGGCTGAAAGCCTCACGTGCTGTATGCTGTCGCCGATCATCAGACGGTACTCTATATCCACCTGTTTCTTTACCTCGAGAGAAGACAGCAGATAATCTCTGCCAAGGACTCCCTTCAGGCGCTCCCTGTCCTCCTCATGTACGATGCTGTCTATATTCGTGGCACTCTCTGCGAAGAAGTCATCCCCGGCCTCATTCATCTTCAGACCTCCGAATATATTGTTCGAGGTGAAAGCCGAATACTCACCTGTCCTTGCATCCACATAGTAGATCACATCATAGTTGGATGCCAGGCTCTCGGCTATCCGGCTGAAGGTGATATGCTTCTTCTCCTTTTCCATGAGAGCCGACTCCGCCGTGATAGTCTCGTGTATATCCTTGTCACATACGACAAAATGCTTCCTGTCGTCGGACAGTATCACAACGAAGCGGTAGTATCTCGCTTCATCTCCCACCATGATGCGGTATCTGTAGGCGTAAGAATTGCGTCCCTCGAGATTCTTCAGCATGGTCTCCTTGTAATACATGTTCTCGGCAAAGGCCCTGTCATCGGGATGCGCATACCTTCTGACATTCTCACGGGTCTCGGCATAGAAATCCCGTCCGTTACTCGGAACATTCAGATCACTGTACGTATCACTGACAGACACCTCGATATACTTTCCCGTCTCGATATCGATGTAGTATATCGCTTCATAATCCTTCGCCAGGCTGTTGGTTATCTGACTGTACGTCTCTCTTTCTTTCCGGGCATCTTCAGTGACTCTGTCCTGCTCCCTCTTCTCATCCTCCTCCACGAATACGTGCAGCATGCAGTTCGCTATGAGACATCCGATGGCATAGAACGGTGCCAGAGGATATATCGTCTGGATCACTATCAGCACGGCCATCACACCTCCCGACAGACAGACCGCCCTGTAGTGCACCCTGTCACTGCCCTCTGCATTGGCTGAAATGAAAAGAGAATAAATCGATATCATCACGAAGAGTAACAGCTGTGCCATCAGCAGCACATATCTTCCCGAGCCCGGGATATAGGTCATATTGCCCGTGAAGCTGAAAAGGATCGGATTGAAGAAATTGATGATGAGCATCAGGATCACAAATCCGAATATCCCCCACCCGGCGGCATGGAATGCATCGGCCTTCCATCCCGTCTTTCCCAGATAGGCCACAACATACCTGGTCCACAGCATTATCGAAACAGCCATTACAGCAAAGTAGATCACCGTGTCCGTATAGAGAAAAATACCCATATGTGATTCATTGAGGAATCCCCAGAGCAGATCCGCGATATAGAATATAAGGACGGAATTCAGAAACTGTCTGTAGCGAAAATGCGGATCATCTTTGGACCCGCTGCGTCCCCGCAGCAGCACTTCCTTATTTATGATCAGATGCAGTATCACTGCCAGTATGCCGAAGCTTGAATAATACATGTGTCTGTAGTTTCTCCCGTGTCTGTATTATCTGTCATTCATCTATGGTTATGATATCGTTCAGTATATAGTGAAATAAGGGATATGACGTATACTCATTCTCAATATATCCCTCTCGCAGATCGCAGGTATCCGAAGGATCTGCCGGATCCACTCCGGTGTAGTCACCTTTGTATACGAAGCTCACATCACCTTTGTCAAACCGGTCTATGGCCGCATCCATAGCCTGCTGTGTGCCATCCGCCGCCACCTGCAGGTTCAGATCCTCCATCTCTACCCAACCGTTTTCGAACCCCGCAGACACGTCATGTCCGTGAATGTTCCCGGAGACTACTGATTCAATATCCTTGTTCTTCATCACCGCCTCCACGGCAGAGAGTACATATGGCTCCCAGCAGATCCTGGAAGTGACGAGGGATGTACCCGGAGCCACCTCGGACATGCTCTGATTATTGCCCACAAAGTAGACCGGTCTGCTCTCTGAAGTCTCCTCACAGGCTATAGCCGGCCCGATGGTATCGGTATGCTGCGACAGGACCACACAGCCCTCGTCCAGCAGCTGCTCGGCAGCACTCTTTTCAAGGGCATAGCTGCTCCATGTCTGGGTATAGCGCACCCGCATCACAGCCTGAGGCACCACGGAGCGGACTCCCATCAGAAAAGCCGTATACCCGGATATGACCTCCGAGGTGGGGAAAGCCGCCACAAAGCCTACAATGGCCTGATCCTCGGTGATTATGCCTTCCGAGATCATCTCCTTTATCTTCATGCCTGCCGCTATCCCGCTCACATATCTGCCCTGATAGGCTTCCCCCTTGAACGTGTGATAATTGTCAGGTACGCTCTTGCCGTTCATGTCCATATATGATGTCTGACAGAACTGCGTCCCGGGATATTCCGGAGCAAGCTTCATCACCAGCTCACTGTAGCCGTTCAGAAAGATGATGTCGCAGCCCTTGTCTGCCAGCTCTCTCAATGGCTCCTCCATCTCTTCGTCCAGCACATTGCTGCAGCTTTCGATCGTCACCCGTTCCCCGTACTTCTTTTCCACCGCATCCTTTGCCAGTGAGAAGTTGTAGGTATAGGGCGTGCTCTCATCATTGTCATAGATGAAGCCAACTGTAAGATGATCCTTCCCTCCCGTGATGTTCATAAGACGGAAGCTCATATAAAAGGCCCCCAGTATAGCGAGACAGGTGAGCACAGTGACTATATACACTCTTTTCATTACTCTGCTCCTCCTTTCTTCTTACCGTCATCCTTCTCATCCGGCTTCTCTTCCTTCTTCTCTTCCTCTTTCATCTGGGCTTCCTGGATCTTCCTGTCCTCTTCCACGCGCCGTGCCAGCTCCTCCTGAGCCTCCTGGTCAGCCTGCTGGATCTCGGCACGCTTCTGGGCATACAGCTCTTCCAGATTGATCTTATTACTGTCTATCAGCCTGAAGAAAGCATCCAGCACATTCGGGTCGAACTGCGTGCCGCGCCCGCGCTCCATCTCATTCAGGACATAGTCCGTATCCATGTGGTTGCGGTATACACGGTTGGATGTCATGGCATCGAAGGCATCCGCCACTCCTATGATCCTGCCGTAGAGAGGGATATCCTCCCCCTTGAGCCCTTTGGGATATCCTTTCCCGTCGTAGCGCTCATGGTGATATCTGGTCCCGTCTCCCACATGCTCCACCAGAGTGAAGTCCTTCAGTATCTCCGCTCCTCTGTCCACATGGGATTTCATCTGGGCATATTCCTCATCGGTCAGCCTGCCCACCTTGTTCAGCACACTGTCCGGGACCCCTATCTTTCCTATATCGTGCAGCTGTGCCGCTTTTTTAAGATTGGATATCTCCTTTTCTCTCCTCCACCACTTGAAGCAGTTCATCTCCTGAGCGATCATTGCCGAGTACTCTGCCACACGCTGCGAATGCTGATGGGTACGCACGTCCTTGGCATCGACCGCCCTCGCTATGGCCATGACTGTTTCGTTTGCCATGTTCAGCTTGATCTGCTGCTGGTTCAGCTGTCTCTGTACCACGAGCCAGGTGAACCATACGATGATGACCGAGAGCAGAATGAGCATGTAAAAAATGAAATACGGCTGCTCATAGATCTCGCCCTCTTTCACCAGATCGAACTTGCGCTCCTCCAGCACCCTCTCTCCGGCACTGTCAAAGATAGCCAGACGGAAGACGTAGTCACCCGCCGGGAGATTTGCATAGATGATATTGTTCAGGCTGTTCTGCGGGACGATAGTCCACTGAGTGTCATAGCCCTCCAGGATGTAGCCTACGTTAGGCTCCTGTATGGTATAATTGAGGATCTCGGGTGAGAGCTCAACTCTGTTCACTCCCTGCCCCACGGTGATGGCGCCCTTGCGGGCAAGGGGCTGCAGCACCCCGTCCAGTCTCACCGAGGCGAGCTGCATGCGGTAGGATCTCACATCACTGTTGTATTTATCCACGTCTATGATGTAGACCCCGGTGTCGCAGGGAAGGAATAGCTCGCCCTTGCCGTTGTAATAATTCCAGGAATTGGCAGTAAGGGATGTGCCCAGCCCTCTCCTGGCATCCAGAAGCTCCCAGGCCATATCACCTCCGG
>DNLO01000089.1 GCA_003488445.1 Lachnospiraceae bacterium
CTGTCAAATCCGGCCCGGATCTTTACGGTGACGGGTCTGTCTGTAGCCTTCGATACCGCTGCCACTATCTTTCCGACGAGGAGAGGATCCTTCATGAGGGCCGAGCCCTCACCGTTGTTGACGATCTTCGGCATGGGGCAGCCCATGTTGATATCCAGCATATCGAAGGGTACTGTCTCTTCGAGCATCTTCACTGCTTCTGCCATGGTGTCGGGCTCCGAGCCGAAGATCTGCAGAGCGACGGGATGCTCCTTTTCGCTCATCCTGCATAGTGCATATGTGGCTTTGTTGTGATAAGTGACGGCCTTCGCCGAGATCATCTCCGTGACTGCCAGATCTGCTCCCATCTCGCGGCAGATCGTCCTGAAGCTCATGTCCGTGACACCGGCCATGGGCGAGAGTACTGTGTAGATATGGTCTGTCATAGGTCTATCTTCTCTCCGAGGAATACCACTCTGTAGAAGAGGGTCAGCTCCTCGAACAGCTCGGCCTGCGTGCGCCGGAGGTTCTTGATCTCGAGCTCTGCACCTATATCATCGTACATCGCATCTACTTCCTCCGCATCGGTCACAAGCTTCAGATCTCCGTCGCTGTCAAACTCCACGGTGAACACTCCGCCGCATTTTTCGGCGAATTCCACGCAGATGATCTGAAGCGTTTCCTTCACCTGATCCGGGAGCTTGCCGAACTCCGGATTGAAATAATATTTTTTCTCATATGAGCTGGCTCCGCAGAGCACGCATCTGTTGCTTTTTTCAAACGTATCCATATATACCTCTCACGGAGACTTCTCCGGCGTATACTCTCTCTTCTCTTCCGTCTTCTCTCACGACGATCAGCCTGCCCCTGTCGTCTATGCCCCTTGATGTCCCGTCATATTCCCCCTTGGGGTCCAGCACTCTTACTCCTGCGTCCTTGTTGACGCATATCGCGTTGTATCCTTCCCTCAGCTGTCTCAGATCACCGTCTCTCAAGAAGATGCCGTAGTACTCCTCGAATGCGTCCGTCACAGCCGCAGCAGTCTTCGCTCTGGAGCATATCCTGCCGCTCTCTATGCAGATCGATGTCGCCTTGTCTTTGATATCCTCGGGGAAGCTCGTGGTGTTCACGTTGATGCCTATTCCCGGTATGATCACGCTCACGTGCTCTCCTTCTGTGATCATCTCCGTGAGTATGCCTACCAGCTTCTTACCGTTCATCACGATGTCGTTGGGCCACTTGATCTTCACATCCAGTGATGAGACCTCGCGTATGCCCCGTGCCGCAGCCATGGCCAGCAGAAGAGTGATCATTGATGCACTGTCGGGTGGTATATCGGGTCTCAGGAGATAGCTCATGGCTATGTTCACTCCCTCCGGTGTGGTCCATACTCTGCCTCTTCTCCCTTTGCCCTTGTACTGTATATCGGCGGCTGC
This sequence comes from Lachnospiraceae bacterium, assembly GCA_003488445.1. Classification (GTDB taxonomy): domain Bacteria; phylum Bacillota; class Clostridia; order Lachnospirales; family Lachnospiraceae; genus NK4A144. The sequence goes on from DNLO01000089.1 coordinate 1,416, forward strand.
CATCAGTCCTTCGGGTGCACCTTCCCCGGCGCGTCTCTTCAGCTCATCATTGGTGCTGTCTATCTCGCGGAAGAAAAGCAGTTCTCTGCCGAGATACGAGGTGTGCAGGTTCGCTGCTATGGAGTCGTGATCGTATTCGTCTTTTGTGTTATCTCGTGTATCCATGTATGGCTGTCAGAAGGGCAGCTCTGGCAGGGGCACTACTCCCTGTGCCATGAGTGCTGCCGCTATGCATATTGTTATCGGGATGATGAAAAGCAGGGCACGTGATCTCCTGTCCATGATGTCCTGGATGACGTTGGAGACGAACATCGCTGCCCCTATATAGAAGATCATGGCAAGAATTGTCCTCGAGCCGTCAAATACCACTATGACGGTGAGGACAATTATCGCCAGGGCCTCGATCAGTACGATGAGGTCCAGTAAGAATTTCGGATTTTTGACATCGAACCGCATGAGCCGGGGTCAGGAGATCTCCCAGTCGTCCGACAGGGTCGCTGCCATTACTGCCTTGATCGTATGCATACGGTTCTCGGCTTCGTCGAAGAGGGGTCCGTTGTACGCCTTGAAGACTTCGTCAGTGACCTCCATGCATGTCAGACCGAACTTTTTGTTTATCTCCCTGCCTATCTCCGTGTCCAGATCGTGGAAGGCAGGCAGGCAGTGCATGAATATGGCATCTGATGCTGCATTCTTCATCACATCCATGGTCACTCTGTAGGGGGTGAGATCCTCTATGCGCTCTTCCCATACCTCGTCCGGCTCTCCCATGGATACCCAGACATCGGTGTATATCGCATCGGCTCCCCTGGTTCCTTCTGTCACGTCCTCTGTCAGCAGGATCTCCGCTCCGGACTCCTTCGCCCATTCGCGGCACTGTGAGACCAGCTCTTCTCCCGGGAAGTATTTCTTCGGAGCTACCGCGCGGAAGTTGAGTCCCAGCTTCGCACAGCCTATCATCAGCGAGTTGCCCATGTTGTATCTGGCATCTCCCATATAGGCCAGTGTCCTGCCGCGCAGGTTGCCCATGTGCTCTCTTATGGTGAGCATGTCTGCCAGGATCTGTGTGGGATGGTATTCGTTCGTCAGGCCGTTCCACACGGGTACTCCGGCATGGGCTGCGAGGTCCTCCACTATCTCCTGTCCGAAGCCTCTGTATTCTATGCCGTCAAACATGCGGCCCAGCACCTTGGCTGTGTCCTCTATGCTCTCCTTCTTGCCTATCTGTGAGCTCTTGGGATCCAGATAGGTGGCTGCCATGCCCAGGTCATGGGCTGCGACCTCAAAGGAGCATCTGGTCCTGGTAGAGGTCTTCTCGAAGATCAGCGCCACGTTCCGGCCTGTCAGCCTGTTGTGGAGTACATGCTCTTTCTTCAGGCGCTTGAAGTAGGCCGCCAGATCTATGAGATACAGTATCTCTTCCGGCGTGAAATCCTTCAGTGTCAGAAAGTTCCTGCCTTTTAATGAGATCATACCTTACAGCTCCTCGTCGCGGCTCTCCACGTCCTCTATGATGGCTTCCGTGGTAGCTGCCGCCTCTATTCCGCCTACACCGGTATCCTCGTGTATGCAGGGATCGACCTCGGGTGCGGGCTTGGGTCTCTCCGAGTCGTCCACCGGGGTGGAGTTGCCTACGCCGAGTGCCTCTGCTGCCACTCCCAGAGTCTCTACTACAGCGGATATGTCTGAAGGCATGAAGATCTTGGTGGCTCTGCCGTCTGCCACATCCTTCAGTGCATCTATGCCCTTGAGCCTCAGCACACCCTCTGTGATGTTGGCTCTGTTCAGCATGCTGACACCCTCTGCCTCTGCCTCGTATACGAGCTTCTTGGACTTCGCGCGGCCTTCTGCGAGTGCTATCTGTGCATCTCTCTCTGCCTCTGCGGCGAGGATCTTGGCCTTCTTGTCACCCTCTGCCCTTGCCACGACTGCCTCCTGATGAGCCTGAGCCTCGAGCACCGTCTGTCTCCTCTCACGCTCGGCTCTCATCTGCTTGGTCATGATCATCTCTATTTCCTTGGGAGGTGCTATGTTCTTGATCTCCACTCTTGTGACCTTTATACCCCAGGGATCTGTGGCATCATCCAGGATTGTCTGCATCTTTGCATTTATCTGGTCTCTGCCGGTCAGTGTCTGATCCAGCTCCATCTCACCTATGATGTTTCTCAGGGTGGTGGCTGCGAGATTCTGCAGACCTGCTATGGGATGCTCCACACCGTATGCGTAGAGCTTCGGATCGAATACTTTGCAGAAGACGACCGAGTCGATCTGCATCGTGACGTTATCCTTTGTGATGACGGGCTGGGGAGGGAAGTCGAGGACCTGCTCCTTTAATGACATCTTTACCGCCACCCTCTCTATGAAGGGTACCTTTACATGGATGCCTGCCGTCCAGGTGGTCTTGTACTTGCCGAGTCTCTCTATGACGTATGCCTCTGCCTGAGGGACGATGCGTACGTTAACTATGATCAGTATGATCACAATGAGTAATAAAATGAGTAATGCTCCCATGTGAATCCTCCTTTGTTCTTTGTATTGAAAAAATAATTATACCACAGGATCTATCCTGTGGTATATAAAAATGCGT
>DNLO01000064.1:0-1085 GCA_003488445.1 Lachnospiraceae bacterium
GAACCGTCCCCGGTGACTTTAGGAAGAGAGCTTCCTGCGAAACTCGTAGAGCACGGACATGTGCTCCGACATGTAGTCGTCGGTAAAGGTCGCTCCCCCAGAGCCTTGCGCATCTGGGGGAGCATCATAGATGGATCCAATTATTATGAGCGGATACGTGCCACCCCGCTGTCTATCGCTGCCTGTGCCGCAGCCTTCGCCACTGCGTCCTTCACCCTGGGGTCGAAAGCCTTCGGGAGTATATTGTCGGGCGAAAGCTCATCATCGGATATGAGCGATGCCAGAGCCTTTGCGGATGCGATCTTCATCTCATCGTTGATGTCGCTGGCCCTCACATCCAGCGCTCCCCTGAAGATACCCGGGAAGCAGAGCACGTTGTTGACCTGGTTCGGATAGTCGCTGCGTCCCGTAGAGACCACTGCCGCACCTGCGGCCTTCGCCTCGTCGGGGAAGATCTCCGGTGTGGGGTTGGCACAGGCGAAGACGATCGGATCACGCGACATGCTGCGCACCATATCCTGTGTCAGTGTACCCGGAGCGGATACTCCGATGAATACATCCGCACCCTTTATCACATCGGTGAGAGATCCCTTCTCCATATCCTGATTGGTGATCTCCGCCATTTCTTCCTTGATGGGATTCAGACCGTCCCTGCCCTTGTATATGGCACCCTTTCTGTCGGTCATTATCACGTTCTTCAGCCCCATTGCCATCAGCAGCTTTATGATCGCTATACCGGCGGCTCCCGCCCCGGAGGTGACTATCTTCACGTCTTCTATGTTCTTACCCACCACCTTCAGTGCGTTCATGAGACCTGCGAGAGTGATCACCGCAGTGCCGTGCTGGTCGTCATGGAAGATCGGTATATCCGATATCTCCTTGAGTCTCTTCTCTATCTCGAAGCATCTGGGAGCCGAAATGTCCTCCAGGTTGATCCCTCCGAAGGAGCCCAGGAGCATGGCTACCGTCTCTACTATGGTGTCCACTTCCTTCGAGCGTACGCAAAGAGGTATTGCATCCACATCTCCGAAAGCCTTGAAGAGAGCACACTTGCCCTCCATCACAGGCATGCCGGCCTCGGGGCC
>DNLO01000064.1:1272-6149 GCA_003488445.1 Lachnospiraceae bacterium
AGGCTCAGCGCCTCGGCGGAGTCCAGAGGTGCCCTGGTCACCACCTCTATCTTTCCCTTCCACTCATAATGCTTTTCCAGCGATACCTTTGCATAGTCCATGTGTTTTACCTCCGATCGTATTGTCATCATAAAACGTAGTTTCTATTTTATCACAGACCCCTCTTTTCCCGCTATATCAGGATGTCCTCCGGCTCATCTCATTTCATGCCCTTGTATATCAGCTCCGGCACGAAGCCCAGCGTGGCTGTGGTATAGTCGTTTCCCAGAAATTCCTTCGTCACCGGATCCTTCACCGGAGTGTTGATCTTGTTGGTAAGGAAGGCTATGACCAGCTTCTCGTCCGGATCTATCATGACCAGGGTACCCGTCCAGCCCTGGTGCCCGAAGGTATTCTCTCCTGCCTTTGTGCTGAAGTACTTTGCCCTCTGCATATGACCCTGTCTCCACCATCCCAGGCCCCAGTTCTGCTTCTCCTCGGACTTCGGAGCCGTAAACATATCGATGACGTCCTTTGAGAAGAAGACCCTGCCTTCATATTCTCCGGTTAACATAACATTTGCAAGCCTTGCCAGGTCGGTTGCATTGCCGAAGAGCCCCGCATGCCCCGAGATCCCTCCCATGCTGTAGTAGGCCTTCTCATCGTGGACCTCTCCCTGCAGGGTATAGGTCCTGATCCCGTCGAAGCTCACCGATCCGTCCCTGGTGTTGCCGTTTAGCTCTGTCGCCGCACAGTCCTCCTTCGTGTATCCCCGGTCCAGAGGTCTGTAGCTGATCCGCTTAAGCCCCATAGGCTCCAGGAAGGTCTCCTTCAGATAGGTATCCAGATCCTCTCCCGTCACCTGCTCCACCACGAGTCCCAGTATCATATAGTCCACATCGGAATAGAGTGTGCGACTCCCCGGCTCGTAGAGCAGCGGTGTGCGGCATATTGCCTCCACCGTGGCTTCCCTTGTCGCCTCATCCCCTCCGCACCCCGCATAGAGCAGATTTGTCTTATCCGGGTCGTATTTCTGCTTCTCTGTGTCCAGGTGAGGGTTGCAGTATCTGGGATCTTCCGGGAATCCCGCCTGATGCATGAGGAGCTCCTTCAGTGTCAGAGCCGCCTTCCATTCTTTCTGGGTCTGGATGTCGGCATCGTCTCCTCCCTCATAGCGGATCTCTATCACATCCTCGCTGAACCTGTCTCCCAGATAGCTCACCACCCTGGAGTCCAGGTCTATCTCCCCGTCACTCACCAGCTTCTGCAGTGCGTAGTTGACCCCGAACATCTTGGTCACGGATGCCAGGTCATACATGGTATCCGTCGTGGCTTCGATCCCGTCCTCTATCCTCGTTCCGTCCGGCTCGTAGGCATTGAGCTGTCCCCAGGCATTCTCGTATATCAGCCTGCCGTCCTTCATGACAGCCAGCTGTGCTCCGGGAAATCCGTTCGCCACATCCTCTTCGATGACAGCCTCGATCTGCCGGAAGCATTCCTCATCTATACCCACATCCGAAGGAAGGGCTCTCTCGGGTTCGGAGGGCTCTGCCGCATATGACGGCCCGGCCTCATCCTCCGACAAAGCCTGCATTACCGGGGCTTTGGCTGTGTTTTCAATTCGGTTTACATAACTCAAATCTGTCTCATCCGGGGTATTTACATTTTCAGTTATCTCGGGGGGCTTTATCTTTCTGATCAGTACTATGAGAGCCAGGGTGCAGATCGTGACCAGGGTCACTGCGACAAGAGCCGTCATGCCTGCTCTCTCTCTTCTTCTCTTACGGGCCATCAGCCTCTTTTGCCCTGCTCTTCGCCGGAGAGGGCCTCTCTTCTGTATTCCGCTCTGCCTTCCTTCATGGCGCGCCAGGCCGCTGCCGCGGAGATGGTTTCTCTGTACAGGCTCCTCTTTCTAAGCAGGAACTGCCAGCATAAGATATGCCACAGCCCCCTGTCCATCGCCTCGTACCCTGCTCCCCTGTCACGGAAGAACTTCTCGTCATATCCGCCGAACCAGCTGGATTCGTTAGGCAGGGTGTTAGCTATCTTCTCCGGCACATAGATACACTCTATGCCGCGCCTTTTCGCTTCGAAGAGGAAGATATTCTCTTCTCCCATGGAATACTTCGCACCGGCCCCGAAGTCCTCACTGAACCTGAGATCACCCAGCTTCGAGGTCCTGAACGCTATCTCAGGTGAGAAGATACGCATCATGTCCTTCTTCGACATCTCTCCTTCCCTGTCCTTTACCGGGCTCTTCCTCTCGGGGCGCTCTATGAAAAAGCAGATGATCCCCGCGTCGGGATGCCTCAGGAAGGCCTGCACTATCACTTCGGACGCATCGTCCTCATATCTTATGTCGTTGTCACAGAGGATGCATATATCGTCGGATGCCATGCTTATGGCAAGATTGCGCGATCTGGACAGACCCTTCTCATCCCGCTCCGCCACCCTGACCGTGACCTCCCGGCCGGAAGAGTCGGTCTGTCTCGTGTATTCTCCCTCCCTGCCGCACTGATTCACGATCACCGCATCGGTGCGGATGTTCAGTCTCTCTATGTATGCGAGGGGATCTCCCTGCTCCATCACCGAAAGGAGTGTCTGCATCAGAGCCTCCTCTTCACGGCGTTTACCGCAAAGCATACGAAGCAGTACAGGCTGTAGGGTACGGACAGTCCCTCGTTCATATAGAGACCCCATATCCTCTTTATTCCCACCAGCTTGTTGGAAGAAAGTGTCCCTCCGCTCCTCCTGTAGAGGGTGAGGGGCTCATCGAGTCCTGCTGCGGTGCCGGTCTTCTTCAGGATCTTCCACCAGTTGGCCGTATCCTCCGAGGCTATATAAGGGAAGTATATGTCCTTCTTGTCCAGCTTCGTCATGTCAAGAATCACCGTGCTTGTGAATATGGTGGTGTTCTTCAGGGCATGGCGGTAGTCTATGCTCTTTGGCACTCTCGCGATCTTTCCCATGCCGGCGCAGTTCTCGTCCGCAAATTCATACCCTGTATAGGTAAAGGCCGCTCCGCTTCTGCTCATGAGCTTCATCTGCTTCTCGAGCTTGTCCGGCAGCCACTTGTCATCCGCATCCACGAAGGCGATGTACTCGCCCTTCGCCTCGTCTATCCCGGTGTTCCTGGCTCCGGCCGCTCCCTTTTTCATCACGTTCGGGACGATCCTTATCTCTATTGACTTGTAGTTGACATAACTTTTAAGCCTGTCCGGATCCGTTTCCTTCTCGCGGACCTGCCTGCCCTTTTCATTTTTTTGGTTGACATAATCTCTAACAACCTTCACAGTGTCATCCCCGGAGCCGTCATCCACCAGGATGATCTCCATACTTCTGCCGTCGCTGTAGCCTCTCTGGGCTGTGACGGAGTCCAGGGTCTGCGCTATATAGGCAGCGCTGTTGTACACGGGTATGATGACACTTATCACGCTTCTATCCTTTCAGACGTGCCCTCTGTGCTTTCCTTGGTGAAGAGTATCTTGAATGTGAGTATCATGAGCCGGATATCCAATCCGATCGAGAACTGCTCAATGTAGTAAAGATCGAACTTGAGCTTGTCGTATGGCTTGGTATTGTACTTGCCGTAGAGCTGTGCATAGCCCGTGATCCCCGCCCTTACCTTCATGCGGTATGAGAATTCGGGCATCTCCTCGGCATATTTCTCTATGAATTCGGGTCTCTCGGGTCTGGGCCCCACGAAGGACATATCCCCCTTAAGCACGTTAAAGAGCTGGGGGAGCTCGTCGATGCGGCACTTCCTGATCACCCGTCCCACCTTCGTGATCCTGGGATCGTTCTCCGTGGCGAGCACCGCCTTGCCTGCCTTCTCCGCATCCACCACCATGGACCGGAACTTCAGGATCTCGAAACGCCTGCCGTTCTTGGTGCATCTGGTCTGCCTGTAGAGGACCGGACCCCCGTCCTGCAGCTTGATGCATATCGCTGTCACCAGCATCACCGGCGAGAGCACTATGATAAGGAACAGTGAGAAGAGTATGTCCCATGCCCTCTTGATCACTCTCTCTTCATACTCCAGAGGATTGCCCTCGGTGAGAAGCAGAGGTGTGTCGAAGAGATGTATGGGTGCAGCGCCGTTCAGGATGATATCCGAGAGCTTCGGCATCACATATATCCTCTTGCTGTTCTCGTAGCAATACTTGAATATCTTGTTGCGCTTAGCCGCCTCTATATCCACCAGCATTACCGTGGAGGTCCTGTCTATGGCGGCCCTTACGGCCTCAGGCTCGTCATCGGCACTCACCATGTCACTGACCTCGAACTGATCCTTTCTCGTATCCAGCTTGGGCCTGAACTCCTCCACACTCTCGCTGCCGTATATCAGCAGCACGTCATAGGGGCGGAATATCTTCCTGTACCGGCTTCCCATGAAGCCTATGATGATGAAGGATACCACCAGCTGCACCAGAGCACCCGCGATAAGCGCCATGGGATTGGGAAACTTGAGCGAGAGAAGCATCAGCAGCACATAGAAGGAAAGATTGGCGAAAAGTGTCGTGAAGAAATGTGAGAATAGCACCTCTCCGTTCTTCCTCACTCCCACCATAAGTCCGCCGAAGACCCTGCCCAGGAATATGAGCACGACGAGGTATATGCCTGCCATCAGTATATGTCCCCTGAGGTAGAGCATGGTACGGAACTCATAGTTGTAGTACCTGTTCATTATGTATATGACCACAGCTGTCTCCATCGCGCACAGTATGGCTGCGGTCATGAGCATGAATAATCGACGCAGAGCGTCAGAATTTCTCATAATATATCGCTGTCCTCTGTATGGCTGTATGCCCTCTGCGGGCATACTCATTCGTGATATTATATCATAAACGCTGATAGGTATGTATCTTGCGTTTCTTTGCTGGCAGGCGCTCAAAACC
>DNLO01000165.1:0-211 GCA_003488445.1 Lachnospiraceae bacterium
GTATACCCTCGAATCTGTAATGAGGGTTGGCTACTTTCGTCAGTACTATCCTGTGTCCTTTCTCAGCTACAGCCCTCGCCACGCCCTCATAATCCTTGTCATCCGGCACGGCCAGTATGAAGGTGACATCTGTAAGTCCCAGCTCACACACAGTCTCCAGAGCCGCAGCAGCACTCACACGGTTGATGCAGCAGTCCACCATAAGTATGGG
>DNLO01000165.1:287-2730 GCA_003488445.1 Lachnospiraceae bacterium
TCTTTTCTTATCACCGAGAGTCTCCCATACCAGAAAAGGCCGGAAAGCGCCTTTCTCAAAGCTCTGATATCATCCTCAGTCCCGCAGAAGGCCTCTCCCGCCATATCCTCCGCAGCTGCTACAGCCAGAGCCAGATTCCTGCACTGATGAGCCCCCATCAGAGGTATGTAAAGATCCTCGTACCGTCTCTTCTTTGTCCTCACACCGCATCTCATACCCTCGGGTGCAAAGCTTATATCGTATGCCTCGAAGTCCCTGCCGTATCTTTTGAGCGCGACACCCTTCTTCTCTGCCTGTTCCGCGAGGATAATCTCCACTACATCCTCCTGTTTCCCGGAATATACACACTTCATGCCCTCGCGTATGATGCATGCCTTGTCTTCTGCTATCTCCGAAAGGCTGCTCCCCAGCTCTCTGGTATGCTCGAGGAAGATCGTGTTTATCACGGCATAGTCGGCAGGTATGTTTCTCACATCATCATACTTTACGCCCTTGCCGCACTCGTATATATCGTATTTTGTCCCGGAAGAAGAAAAGAATATCTCTGCGATGGCAGTCTCTATGCCGATAGGACTGATAAACCCGCCCTTGTCCGTTGAAACGTCGACCCTGTCAAACAACGGTCTGACCTGCTCTGTGATATCGGCAAGCTCTTCATCTGATATCTGTCTGAGCCCGGCCCTGAACCTCTCGTTGAAATCCGACACATGCGGCCCTGTCATCAGACCCGTCCTGCCGTAGTGCTCAAGTATCACGGAGAGGATATATGCCACGCTCCCCTTGCCCTTGCTCCCGGTGACGGCTATCGACGGAGTCCCCTTATACAGGCTGCCGATGATACCTGCGGTGTATTCGGGATGCCTCTTCCTGCTGTCAGGCTCATCGTATCTCAGATGAGGCAGTGCCCTCATATACGAAGCATAGATGTAGTCCTCGGCTTCCTGTCTCGTCATGGGATGATCACAGCGTGGTCCTGACTACCTTCGGCTTGTACCCGGTCTTTTCCAGAGTGTCGAGTATCTTCTCTTTATGCTCCGTTCCGAACGCCTCCAGAGTGATGCGGAGCTCCACCGCTGCATTTCTGTTGGTGGATACGAACTGATTGTGCTCCAGCTTGATCACGTTGCCGTTCTCCTGCGCTATTATGCCTGCGACCTTCTGCAGCTCTCCCGGCTTGTCAGGCAGCAGCACCGATACCGTGAATATCCTGTCCCTCTGTATCAGCCCCTGCTGTACCACGGATGACATCGTGATCACATCCATATTTCCGCCGGACAGGATACATACTATCTTCTTATTCCTGCATTTCAGCTGCTTCAGTGCCGCTACAGTGAGGAGCCCCGAGTTCTCCACCACCATCTTGTGATTCTCTACCATGTCAAGGAAAGAAGCCACCAGGTCTTCATCGGGTACCGTGAGAACTGTGTCCAGATTTTCCTTCAGATAGGGGAATATCTTCTCTCCCGGTGTCTTGACAGCGGTTCCGTCTGCTATGGTGGATACCGACGGAAGCGTCACTGCCCTGCCCGCCTCTATCGATGCTTTCAGGCAGGCTGCTCCTTCGGGCTCCACTGCCACCACCTCCGTATCGGGATGCAGCAGCTTCGTCAGTGTGGCCACGCCGGTAGCCAGACCGCCTCCGCCCACAGGCACCAGTATCATATCCGTCAGCGGCTGCTCCTTGAATATCTCCCAGGCAATGGTACCCTGCCCCGTAGCTACTCCCTCATCGTCAAAGGGATGTACCAGAGTGTATCCTTCCGCCGCAGCCAGCTCCATCGCCTTTTCGCAGGCCTCATCATATATGTCACCGTGCAGTATCACCTCTGCTCCCAGAGCCTTGGTACGGTTCACCTTGATCAGAGGAGTTGTGGTAGGCATCACTATCACAGCCTTCACCCCATAGGTCTTCGCAGCATAGGCCACACCCTGTGCATGGTTACCCGCCGACGCAGTGATGACTCCCTTTGCCCTTTCCTCATCGCTCATCCGGCTGATACGGTAGTAAGCACCTCTTATCTTATATGCTCCGGTACGCTGCATGTTCTCGGGCTTAAGATAAACCTTGTTGCCGTTTCCGGCGACAGCCGAAAAATAGTCACTGTAGATCAGCTTTGTATCGAGAGTGACTTCCTTTACCTTCTCAGCCGCTTTTTCAAATGCCTTTAATGTAAGATAATCCCTGTTCTCCATCTGATATATCCTGTCTCCTTATCTCAGGTGCTTCTCACGTCCCCACAAGACCTTCCATGTATTTTTCCACGTCAAATCTCCTCAGGTCGCTCACTCCCTCGCCCACACCTACGAACTTCACGGGTATCCCAAGCTCATTCTCTATAGCTATGACTATGCCGCCCTTGGCGGATCCGTCGAGCTTCGTGAGCACGACTCCCGATACATCGGTGACTTCCTTGAACTCCCGGGCCTGCTCCTTTGCATTCTG
>DNLO01000075.1 GCA_003488445.1 Lachnospiraceae bacterium
TGATGGATGCGAGATCTATAGCAGCTACTGCCGCAAATAAGGGATATCTCACCGGAGCAGACAAGATAGATGCCCGGATAGGAGAGTACAGGTATTTCTTCGACAGTGCGATATACGAAAAGAGAGTATTTGATTCCAAAGGCACGGCAGATCCGACCCAGGAGGTGGTGCTCGGCCCGAATATCAAGGACTGGCCGGCTATGGTGCCGCTCACAGACAACCTGCTGCTGCGAGTGGTGTCGGAGATACATGATCCTGTCACGACTACAGACGAGCTGATACCCTCTGGAGAGACCTCGTCCTACAGATCCAATCCGCTTGGCCTGGCAGAGTTTACCCTGTCGAGAAAAGACCCCGAATATGTGGGCAGAGCTAAAGCGGTAAGAGCATTCGAAGAAGCAAGAGAAGAGGGCGGAGCGGCGCTGGACAAGCTGATGGATGGAGCGGCGGATCTGAAGAAGGCCTGGGACCGTATCGTGAGCAGGTACGAAGATGCCACGTGGGAGAACACGGGCATAGGCTCGACGATATTTGCCGTGAAGCCCGGAGACGGATCCGCGCGGGAGCAGGCGGCGTCCTGCCAGAAGGTCCTCGGAGGATGGGCGAATATCGCAAATGAATATGCTACCAAGAGATACAGATCAAACCTGATAAACTGGGGCATGATCCCCTTCATCATCCCGGCCGGAGATCTTCCCTTCGGAAATCTGGACTACATTTTCCTGCCGGGAATAAGACAGGCGATAGAGAGCAAGACCTCCGATATCAGGGCATGTGCCGTAACCGACGATGGATTGAAGGAGTTTGCTCTGACTATAGGTGACCTCACGGATCATGAGAGAGAGATCATACTCGACGGCTGTCTGATAAACTACAACAGAAAAAATAAATAATGAGCATCACCGCAGCCATGATAATAAAGCGGGGAGAATGCGTGGAACTGGAGAGGTGCCTGCGATCCCTGAAAGATCTGGCTACAGAGATAGTAGCTGTCGTGGATCCCGCTCCCGTGGAGGGGGACAGAACGGATGAGATACTCTCGGGATACGGCGCGAAGGAGATCCTGCTGCCGTGGCCCGGAGACTACAGTGCGGCAAGAAACGAAAGCCTGAAGCATGCCACCTGCGACTGGGTGCTGGTGATCGATACGGATGAGTATGTAATGAATGCCGATTTCGAAGAGTCATCTCTTGAGGCAGATGCCTACAGGATAGTACGTGAGAATGAATACTCTTTCGAAGACAATGCTCTGCTGAACCGCGAGCGGATCACACGCTTTTTCAGGAATGGCATGTTCCATTACGAGGGCAGGGTGCACGAACAGGTCGTCCGCGACGACGGGCAGCCTAATCGGGCGCAGGATATATCCATAACACTGGGGCATACCGGGTATGTGGATCCCGGCAAGATGATGGAAAAGTCAGTGTTGTACAGAGGTCTTCTGTCGAAGATGGCTAAGGAGCATGGGGACGATCCGTACATACATTTTCAGATCGGACGCACTTATTACGTGGAGAAGGACTACGCGAAGGCGGCAGAAGCCTTTGAGAAAGCCATAGAGACCGGGGCGGATACCGATGATGAGTATGTGGAAACTTTGGTGGAGACCTACGGCTACTCTCTTCTGGAACTGAACAGGAGCCGGGATGCGCTTGCACTGACCGGATTTGAAGAGTATTCGGACCGGGCGGATTATCGCTTCCTGTGCGGACTGATATACATGAATAATGCGGCTTTTGACAAGGCGGTCTCCGAGTTTGAGGCTGCGACCACCTGCAGTAAGGTGGCTGTGGCGGGCACGGACTCCTATGCGGCATGGTATAACTGCGGAGTTATTTACGAAGTGCTGAAGGATCATCCAAGAGCAAGGGCATATTACGAAAAAGCCGGTGATTACGCACCGGCAAGGGAGGGAATGAAGCGTATCGCAGGATTGTGATAGAATAAACGTCATGAGCAGGATAAGGATAGCAGGAAAGAGCCGGAACAGTGAAACGGATACAACACCCGCCTCCAAAAGGGTGATGAAGGATGTGGTCGCAGTATATCTATTCTTTATGTTTGCGATCTATCCTCTGTATTATGAAGACAAATATTACAACATGGGAGATGCCAAATGGCACTTCTTCAAGTGGGTCACGCTGATAGCGGTGATCGTCATGTTCATCGTTTTTACCTGGTATCAGCTCTATCTGTGCAAAGCCGGTAAGGTCAGGGAGTACTGGGACTTCGGCAGGACTTCCCTTGTCGACAAGACTGTTCTGGCATACTCCTTCATAGTCATGACATCCTTTCTTCTTTCACCATATAAGGAATATACGCTTTTCGGATACGACGGATGGTATATGGGACTGGTCTCCCAGCTGGCATTTGTGATCATATTTTACTTTGTCTCAAGATTCTGGCGCTGGGACGAGATAGTCCTCACCATCTACCTGGCCGTATCTGCAGCTGTTTTCACGATATGTGTGCTCAACAGGTTCATGATAGATCCTCTGGAGATGTATGAGGGATTGTCCGAGCAATACATCATTAATTTTATATCTACTCTGGGGCAGGCCACCTGGTTTTCGAGCTATATGGTGCTGCTCTTCCCGATAGGTCTTTTCGCATACTGGCAGTATGACAGACCCGTGATACATATACTCTCGGGTGTATATGTGCTGCTGGGGACCGTGACGATGATCGCACAGAACTCAGACTCTGCTATCATGGCGTATGGAGCGATCTATCTGACTCTGTTCTGTTTTTCATTCAAAGACACTCTGCGGATGCAGCGCTTTCTGGAGTGCCTGATACTGCTGTTTGCGGGATGGAAGCTGATGGGGATACTGCAGATCGTATATGCCGACAGGGCTGTAGTCCTTTCAGGCACCATGCGAACATTGTCCATGGGAGGCATAAGCTGGGCCGGGCTGGCAGTATCTGTGGTCATGCTGATCCTGTATAAGCGCATGTCAGGTCGTCAGGACTTTGATCTGAACAGATATAAGCCGGTGAGAGCTGCAGTCCTGATCGCCGTGGCTGCCCTGAGCCTTATCGTGTTTGTCTACATCGTATTGAATACCACAGGTGCCCTGTCCGGGACATCTTTTGCTTCAGATAATAATTATCTGTATTTTGATGAGTTCTGGGGCAATAACAGGGGATCCTCCTGGATGGTGGCAGCAGGAACCTTTATGAAGAGCGATCTGCTCAGAAAGCTCCTGGGTGCGGGACCGGATGGCTTCTACAATCAGGTATACAGGTTCTACTCTGATACGCTCACTGCAAAATGGGGTGAGAACACTGTGCTGACCTGTGCACATAATGAATGGCTGAATTCGCTGATAACAGTGGGAATACTCGGTTTCATAACGTATGCGGGTATCTTTGTGACGGCAATGGCAAGGTTTGCGAAGTGCGCAGACGATACACCGGAGACGATAGCGCCGGTGTTATGCATAATAGGATATATGTTCCATAATTTTTTCTGCTATCAGCAGATCATCTGCACGCCCATCATCTTCATCATCATAGGGGCAGGTGAGGCTATGTGCAGATATGGAAGAAGGGAGATATGGGAACCTGATGGGGACTTATGATCATCTTATAGTGGGGGCCGGGCTCTACGGGGCTGTCACGGCATACAGACTGAAGGAAGCAGGAAAAAAAGTGCTGGTGATAGACAGGAGATCCTGTGTGGGAGGTAATGTCTACACGGAAAAGACAGCGGGGATTAACGTCCATAAGTATGGGGCTCATATATTCCATACGAACGACAGGGAAGTGTGGGAGTTCGTGAACCGCTTCGCACAGTTCAACCGTTTTACCAACTCTCCGGTAGCCAACTATAAGGGTGAACTGTATTCTCTCCCTTTCAATATGTACACCTTCAACCGCATGTGGGGAGTGACCACACCGGAGGAAGCGAAGGAGAAGATAGAAGAGCAGAGAAAAGAGATACAGGGCGAGCCGGCCAATCTGGAGGAGCAGGCCATATCACTGGTAGGCCGTGATATATATGAGAAGCTCATAAAGGGATATACCGAAAAGCAGTGGGGAAGGGATTGCAGGGAACTCCCGGCTTTTATCATACGCAGACTGCCTGTCCGGTTCACCTATGACAATAATTACTTCAATGCTCTCTATCAGGGGATCCCGATCGGAGGATATACGGGAATGGTAGAGAACATGCTTAAGGGCGTTGATGTAGAGCTGAACGTGGATTATCTGGAGCATCGTGCGGAGTATGCGTCCAGGGCAGACAAGGTAATATATACCGGAGCGATAGATGCCTACTTTGATTACAGCCTGGGGAATCTCGAGTACCGTTCGGTGAGATTCGAGAATGAGCTGCTGGACATCCCCAACTATCAGGG
>DNLO01000013.1:0-6705 GCA_003488445.1 Lachnospiraceae bacterium
GAGATAGAGATAATATGCACCTGCCAGAGTATATGGTATAATCATGTGGCGACTGTAGTGTACGGATCCATACAGGAGGGGTAACATGAAAAGACAAAGAGGAATGGGGATCAAATGGCGTATGCTTATCTTCATACTGCCTGTGGTAGTATTGGCTCTTGTGATCGTGACCATCGTCAGCGCATCTATGGCGAAGAAATCCATCATAGACGAGTCGGACAAATTTATGCAGTCAGAGCTGGATGCAAATATCAATGACATTGACGGGAAGCTCGAGTCTATAAGAACAACAGCTGAAGAGCTTTCCATCTTCGTGGGCGAGACCTATACGGGTATGAACATGAGCGGATATAAGAGGATATTCACAGCCGCGGTGCAGGCAAACGATCTGATACTTGGCAGCGGCATATGGTTCGAGCCTCAGGTATATCAGGGAGATGCAAGATATGCGAATCAGGACTATGTGGGTCCGTATTGGTACAAGGACGGGAGCGAGGTCGTAGAGGACTGGGAGTATTCCAATGCCGAATATGATTATTTCAGCCAGGAGTATTATACCAATGCCAAGGCTATGACGACTCTGAACGCGGTGATCACCGATCCGTACTATGATCCGTCATCGGGCAGCGTCATGGCTTCCTGCTCGGCACCCATATTTGCCGGAGACGGATCATACATAGGCTGCATCACCGTGGATATGAGTCTGGACAGCATCACTACGCTGGTATCGGGCATTAAGGTCGGCAAGGGAGGCGTGGCGAACATGCTGGCTTCCGACGGTACATATATCTATACACAGGATGCCGCAAAGGTGGAAAACGGAGCTAATATATCTGCCGAGACCGGAGGCATAGGAAGTATAGCAGGCCAGCTGACATCGTCGGATGCGGGAGAGGCTGAGTACAAGGATGCAACGGGTGTGATCGAGGTCTTCTACGGCGCTGTGCCGGAAGTAAACTGGAAGCTGATGATACTCATGCCTCAGGCTGAGATATATGAGCCTGTCACAAACATGACGAGGATATCTGCAGTTATCTGCATCATAGCTGTGATTCTGTGCATCATACTGATATTCATTCTGGCCACCTCTATAGCAAAGGCTATAATCGGAGTGAACCTCTTCGCAAAGGAGCTGGCAGCAGGTAACTTCACGACGGATAAGCTGAACAGCAGGAGAAGGGACGAGATCGGTGAGATGAGCTCGGCACTCGATGAAATGTACAACAGCAACAGCCAGATAATAAGCAATATCTCCTCCGAAGCAAATAATGTAAATGATGCTTCGAGCACTCTGAGCGCCATGAGCGAGGAGCTGTCGGCTGAGTTTGCCAAGATTAAGGAGAATATGGCAGCAGTCAACGATGCAATGATGTCCACGGGTGCCGCTACGGAAGAGGTATCCGCTTCGGTACAGGAGGTTAATGATTCCGTACAGGGTCTTGCGGCAGAGACAGCCGAGACTGAAAAGAAGGTAAAGGAGATCACGGCTAGAGCTCTGGAGATAGAGCGCAGGAATCAGGCGGCGCACGACAGTGCCATAGCGGTCACAGACCAGAGAAGGGCAGAGCTTACTGCCGCAAATGAGAAGGCAAAGGTAGTGAGCGAGATATCCACTCTGGCAGATGCCATAGCATCTATCGCAAGCCAGATCGACCTGCTCTCACTGAATGCGTCCATAGAGGCTGCCAGAGCCGGTGAAGCCGGCAGGGGCTTCGCGGTAGTCGCATCGGAGATCAACAATCTGGCGACGGAGACCAACACGGCGGTAGAGCAGATCAAGAAGACGATCGACAGTGTACAGGGGGCGTTTGCCGATCTTTCCGCGGGAAGCAACAAGCTGCTCGACTTTGTCACCGATACGGTCACACCGGACTATGAGAACTTCGTGACTGTGGGAAGACAGTATGGAGAGGACGCTGAGCTCTTCGGTGAGCTGGCTACAAGGATACAGGATATGACGGCGAATATCGGCAACTCCATGCAGGAGGTCAATGATGCCGTGGCAAGCATAGCAGAGAGCACGCAGGAGACCGCATCTCACAGTGCAGATGTGACGAGCTCGGTTGACAGCGTCGCTGAGGCGGTGGATTCGGTCGCAGGACTTGCAACGGATCAGCAGAACACAGCCAGCATCCTGACCGAGATAGTAAGCCACTTTAAGCTTCACTGAACATCTGAAGCACTGAAAAACACCTGATAAGAAAGGAAAGGCAATGGCTGATACGAGCAGATATATTAGTCCTCTTTCGGAGAGATATGCAAGCAAGGAGATGCAGTATATCTTCTCTGAGGACAAGAAGTTCTCTACATGGAGGAAACTCTGGATAGCTCTGGCGGAGACAGAGAAGGAGCTGGGACTTCAGATCACGGATGAGCAGATAGAGGAAATGAAGTCTCACGTCGATGACATCAACTACGATGTGGCGAGAGAGCGTGAGAAGGAGGTCCGGCATGATGTGATGAGCCATGTATATGCCTACGGCGTACAGTGCCCGAAGGCGGCAGGCATCATACATCTGGGAGCCACATCCTGCTATGTGGGAGACAATACGGATATCATCGTGATGAACGATGCACTGAGTCTTGTGAAGAAGAAGCTCGTGAACGTCATAGCCGAGCTTGCGAAGTTCGCCGACAGATACAAGGACCTGCCGACACTCGGCTTCACGCATTTCCAGCCTGCACAGCCCACCACGGTAGGCAAGAGAGCATCGCTCTGGCTGCAGGAGTTTCTCATGGATCTTTCCGATCTCGAGTATGTACAGGGCTCGCTGAAGCTTTTGGGCTCAAAGGGAACCACAGGCACGCAGGCTTCCTTCCTTGAGCTCTTCGAGGGTGATCAGGACAAGGTGGACCGGCTGGATCCCATGATCGCTGAAAAGATGGGCTTTGGTGACTGCTACCCCGTGTCGGGGCAGACCTACTCCAGGAAGGTGGACGGCAGGGTGCTGAACGTGCTGGCGGGGATCGCCGCATCATCACACAAGATGTCCAACGATATCAGGCTGCTGCAGCATCTGAAGGAGGTGGAGGAGCCCTTCGAGAAGTCCCAGATAGGATCATCCGCCATGGCATACAAGAGAAATCCCATGAGATCGGAGAGGATAGCTTCTCTGTCCAGGTACGTGATGAGCGATACGATGAACACCTGGATCACATCCTCCGTACAGTGGTTCGAGAGGACACTGGATGACTCTGCCAACAAGAGACTGTCCATTCCGGAGGCTTTCCTTGCGACAGACGGAATACTGACTCTCGATATGAATGTGGTGGACGGACTCGTCGTATATGACAAGGTCATAAGAAAGCATCTCATGGCTGAGCTTCCCTTCATGGCCACAGAGAATATAATGATGGACTGTGTGAAGAAGGGCGGCAACAGACAGGAGCTCCACGAGAGGATCAGGGAGCTGTCCATGGAGGCCGGCAAGCATGTCAAGGCTGAAGGGAGAGATAACGATCTGCTGGATCTCATAGCTGCGGATGACACGTTCGGTGTGACGAAAGAAGAGCTGGAGAAGGGGCTGGAGCCCGAAAGATATACCGGCTGTGCCTCACATCAGGTGGAGCGTTTCATAAAGGAGAATGTGGATCCTGTTCTGGAAAGATACAGGGATCTTTTGGGAGAGAAAGCGGAAGTCAACGTATAGATACAGGTTCTGAGGGAAGGAGTAACAATGATAAAGGCGATCGTAGGCGCGAACTGGGGAGATGAAGGAAAGGGCAAGATCACTGATGTGCTGGCCGAAGAGGCTGACATCGTAGCACGTTTCCAGGGAGGAGCAAACGCAGGACATACCATAAAGAACAAATACGGAAAGTTTGCCCTGCACACCTGCCCTTCAGGTGTGTTCAACGAGAATGTCACCAACATCATAGGCTCGGGTGTGGCGCTGGATGTGATGAAGCTGAAGAAAGAGGTGGATGAGATAATAGCCGGCGGAGTTCCCAGACCGAAGATCCTCATCTCCGAGAGAGTACAGCTTCTTATGCCGTATCATATCCTCTTTGATGTGTGCGAAGAGGAGAGGCTTTCGGGCAAGGCCTTCGGCTCTACGAAGAGCGGTATAGCCCCGTTCTATTCGGACAAATATGCCAAGAAGGGGATCATGGCCTGTGAGCTCTTCGACGAGGACTATCTGAAGGATAAGATAGAGGACATATGTGCTCTTAAGAACGTGATGCTCACGGGATTGTATCACAAGGATCCGCTGGATCCGAAGGAGATATTTGAGACCTGCATGGAATACAGGGAGATCATCCGTCCGTATCTGACTGACGTGAGTCTTTTCTGTACCGAGGAGCTTAAGAAGGGGAAGACCATACTGCTTGAGGGTCAGCTGGGCTCCATGAAGGATCCCGACAACGGCATATATCCCATGGTCACATCGTCGTCGCCGATCGCGGCATACGGTGCGGTGAGCCTGGGAGTGGCACCTCATGAGATACAGAAGATCATCACCGTATCCAAGGCTTATTCCTCGGCTGTGGGCGCAGGCGCCTTCACATCGGAGATATTCGGCGATGAGGCAGAGGAGCTCAGACAGCACGGAGGCGACGGAGGAGAGTACGGAGCCACAACGGGAAGGCCCAGACGCGTGGGCTGGTATGACTGCGTGGCGAGCCGCTACGGATGCAGGGTACAGGGTACTACTGATGTGGCGTTCACTGTGGTGGATGCTCTCGGATATCTGGACGAGATCCCGGTATGTACCGACTATGAGATAGACGGAAAGGTAGTCCATGATTTCCCGAACCCGAGGCTTCTGGAGAAGGCAAAGCCGGTGCTGACGGTGCTGCCCGGATGGAAGTGCGATATCCGCGGGATCAAAAGCTTCGATGAGCTGCCGGAGAACTGCAAAAACTACATCCTCTTCATAGAGAAGCAGATAGGTTATCCTATCACCATGGTGTCCAACGGGCCTGCCAGAGAGGATATCATCTACAGATAAAAGCCGGAAAGGCTCAAAAAACAAAAAGAGCAAGGATCCTCTATGGCGGATGAGCACGACCACAGAGGATTCTTTGTGTGACAGAAAAGCGCATGATGAAAAAGCTGAAAAACATTTTAATGTATATCCTGCTCCCGGCAGTGATGATGTATCTCTTCGAGGCATATACGCATGATCCCTTCAAGCGTATGTATCCCGGGATACAGCTTCTTAACATACTCCTTTTCATACTGATAAACACTCTTTTCTTCTTCCTCACAGGCAGACTGAAGGCGTCGCTTCGCATCATGTCGGTCGTCTTCATGGCACTGGGGCTCGCAGAATACTATCTCGTGGAGTTTCGCGGAGTGACACTGCTGCCGTGGGATATAGGCTCTCTGGGTACCGCTGCTGAGGTGGCGGGAGGATATGACTACATGCCGGGGAAGCGGGCGATCCTCTGTATCATAGGCTTTGTCCTTGTATTCATTGTCAGCGGACAGGCAGATCTTCGGATCGCTGCAAAGAGCAGGTGGAGGACAGCTGCCGCAAGATGTGCGGGCGTGCTTGTGTCTGTTGCCCTCATAGCAGGCTATACCCTTTTCGTCCAGACCGGGTATGCGGTGAGGACCTTCGGCTTCTATACCAAGCTCTTCACTCCTACGGCCATATCGGAAAGAGACGGCACTCTCACAGCCTTCCTGATGGAGCTGCAGTATATGAGCGTGGAGAGACCGGAGGGGTATTCCGAAGAGAAGGCAGAGGAGATACTCTCAGGCTATGAAGCCGTACCGCCGGAAGAGGTGAAGGCAAATATCATCGTAGTGATGAATGAGGCCTTCTCGGATCCAAAAGTGCTGGGAGAGTTTGAGACGGACAGGGACTACATGCCCTATGTGCATGAGCTTCAGGCTGAGAGCACCGGGCAGGGAGAGGGTGCGAAGAGGACCCCGGGTGAAGGCACTGCGGAGGATGTCAGGACAGGCACTCTGAATGTCTCCATCGTGGGAGGCAATACACCGAATACAGAGTTTGAGTTCCTCACAGGGGATACGCTAAGGTTCCTCCCCGAAGGCTCCATACCCTACCAGCAGTATGTCCATGAGGGGATATATGCCATGCCGTCATACCTGTCCGATAAAGGGTACACCACCATAGGCATGCACCCTTACTACAGTAAAGGATGGGAGAGGGAGAGAGTCTATCCCGAGCTGGGGTTTGAGAAGTCTCTTTTCATCGAGGACTTCACATCCACCGAGCCTCAGCTTCGAGGCTATATCAGTGATATCGCCTGCTTCGGACAGATCATAAAGGAGTATGAGGAGAACAGGAGGATGGGAAGGCCGCTTTTCGTATTCTGCGTGACGATGCAGAACCACAGCCCGTACGACAAGGCAAGCCCCGGACTGGAGGACGGCATAAGCATACAAGATGAAGGACATGGGGCGGTGTCGGATACGGACGCTCTGGAGCGGTATCTGACTCTCGTCGAGAGATCCGATGAGGCCTTCAGATATCTGACCGGATATTTCGCGGATGTGGATGAGCCTACGGTGATAGTGATGTTCGGGGACCATCAGCCCTCCGACTCGGTGGTGCGCCCCGTATGGGAGATGCAGGGCAAGAACTCCAGGGCACTGTCTGAAGAGGACGTAGAGAAAAGATATGAGGTGCCCTATGTGATATGGGCAAATTACGAGCTGCCGCACATGGATGAGAAGGCGGATACCAGTGCAAACTTCCTCGGAAACAGGGTGCTGCTCTATGCAGGCGC
>DNLO01000013.1:6834-20289 GCA_003488445.1 Lachnospiraceae bacterium
GACGAAAGCGGCAGCAGCGTGAATGAAGACAGGATGAGAAGCGACGGACTGATATCCGATTACAGGATACTGCAGTATCATGATCTGGATACGAGATAGACTGAGGGCGGCAAGGAAGCATCCGTATTCGGTCACCTTCGCAGCGACCCTTTTCATGCTGCTCATATACAGTGTGATCCAGGGTATCTATCCTTTCGGAGAATATACCTTTCTGAGGAAGGACCTCTATCATCAGTATCTTCCTTTTCTGGCGGAGCTAAGACGCAGGCTCCTGACGGGACAGAGTCTGAAGTACAGCTTCCGTCTGGGGATGGGGGCGTCCTTTTATGCGCTGTTTGTATACTATCTCACCGACCCGCTCAATCTCCTGAGTGTTGTCATACCCGAGGAATATCTGCTGGAATACATGACCTTCATCGCATATATCAAGATGTCTCTCGGGGCATCCTTCATGTGCAGATATCTGCGGTACAGGGGGAAGGGAGAGCGCACGGTATATGCAGTGATGCTGGGGATATGCTACGGGCTCTCGGGGTTTCTGGCTGCTTATGACTGGAACGTGATGTGGCTGTGGGGGATAGCCCTCGCTCCGCTTGTACTGATGGGGGCGGAGAAGATCGCAGACGGAGAGAGGGCCGTCTTGTACACCCTGACAATGACGCTGACTGTCATGAGCAATTATTACATTGCCATGGTGACAGGGATCTTTCTCATCCCGTATTTTCTTACCCTGTGTTTCGACAACTTCAGAGGGATAAGGAATACGCTGGTGTCGTGGCTTAAGCTTTTCTTTTCGACGCTGCTTGCAGGTGGGCTGTCAGCATTTCTTCTTGTTCCGGAGGCTTGGGCCATCATGCAGACATCCTTTGCGGGGGGTGACTTTCCGGATGGGCTTGAGTTCTATATGAGCATACCGACCCTTATGATGAGATCTCTTGCTGCCGCAGGTGTGGAGACGGGGCTGTCACATGAGCCGAATATCTATGCATCCGTCGTGGTCCTGTCGTTTGCGGCGCTTTTCTTTTTGGGCAGGAAGTTCTCCCTTGAGCAGAAGATCACCAGGGCACTGCTGCTTGTCTTGTTTTATTTTTCATTCAATACGGACCTGCTGGAATACATATGGCACGGCATGAATTACCCCGACTCGCTCCCTGCGAGACAGGGCTTTTTGTTTGTGGCAGTGCTTCTCATTACAGCCTATGAAGGACTGGACGGGGCCGGAAGACTTGGAGGACTGAGGCTTGGGATCGCAGCTTTCATCCCGGCTGTCTTTCTGGTCACCGCCATTGTGTTCTGCCGCGATGACAGTCACGTGACGGATCATATGTGGATCATCAATACGGTTTTTATCATCCTGTATCTGGGCTTCTTCGTGTTCAGGGTCTTCTTCGGGAAGGGCTATACATGCAAGGGGGTCTATGTGCTCTGCATGATACTGATGGCTGAGCTTTTGCTCAACTTCAATATCACATCCGAGAGGAATGTCTCAAGAGAAGGATACTTCGCTCATACGAAGAGCTTCGCTGCACTGAGGGATATGGCGGAGAGTGACAACAGGCTAAATCAGGGACATTTCACGAGGTTTGATGCGGTGGATGAAAGGATCAGGAATGATGCCTGCCTTACGGGATACAACGGCGATGCCTTCTTCTCGTCAACTCTTGGGGAGGCGGCGGAGGATTTCTACGGCTCCTTCGGGATGAAGAGCTCCAGGGTCCACTGCATGGCCACCGGACTGACTCCCTTTACCGGGGCACTGCTGGGGATAGACTATGTGCTGGCCGACGAGTTCAGAAACAATGAGACAGACTATGACGTGGCGTTCTATACCGGGGAGTATGACGATGATTATCTGTACCGGAGTATGTATATGCTTCCCTTCGGATATACGGTGCCCTGCGGTACATACGATCCGGCTGATGTGGCCATGGCCGCCGATCCGGTGAAGAGGCAGAACATAGTGGCACTTAGGCTTGCAGGAGAGCCGGTCTTTGAAGAGGCTGATATCACGGACGCTTCATACGGCAAGGGACATGCCGAGTTTACCGTGTCGTGTGACGGTCATTACTATGCATATATTACCGGTGAGGCGGATGAGATCAAGGAATATACCTCGAGGAGTGATGAGGCCTGGGGAACCTTCGATGAGATGAAGTACAGGAGCATCATGGATCTGGGAAGGCTGGAGAGCGGAGACCGGGTCAGACTGGAGTCGGAAGGAGACGGAGAGGATGAGTGGGACGGAGAGTCCGATATCGGGATATACAGATTCATACCCGAAAATATGGTGAGGGTGGAGGAAGCCCTGGGTAATACGTCTCTTACTCTCACGGAGTTTGAGGATGACCGTATCGAAGGGATCATAGATCTGCCGAAGGGGAGGAGCCTGGTACTTGCCATGCCGTATGATGAGGGCTGGGAAGTGGTGGCAGACGGTTATGGGAAGGTGGAGCCGGAGAGATTCTACGGCTATCTTATGAAGCTGGACCTCACGCCGGGACTGCACCAGATCAGCCTCGTCTATCACATACCATATCTGATCCCCGGGATCATCATTTCGGCTGTATCTATTGTGGCGGCTGTGATCGCTATACTGGCAGGGAGGCACAGTTTGCCGGGAAGGCGGGGTGTCAATCTTGATGAGAAATGAAAAAGATTGTAAAATAAGATGTTAATTTGTACTATCGGCGGGATGCGTCGCAGCTGAAGGGAAATACCGTAATTATGGACAGGATCGGTTTTGACAACGAGAAATATCAGGAGATACAGTCGGCTCACATCAGAGAGAGGATAGAGAAGTTCGACAAGCTGTATCTGGAGTTTGGAGGGAAGCTCTTCGATGACTACCATGCCTCGAGAGTGCTGCCGGGATTCGAGCCCGACTCCAAGCTGAAGATGCTGTCCAACCTCAAGGACCAGGCAGAGATAGTCTTTGTCATTTCCGCGGATGCCATAGAGCAGAACAAGACCAGAGAGGACCTGGGCATCACATATGATAAGGATGTGCTCAGGCTCGTGGACAATTTCCGCGAGATGGGGTTCTATGTATCATCGGTGGTCATCACCAAGTATACCGGCCAGGCGGCTGCCGACAAGTTCAGGCAGAAGCTTGAGGCTCATAATATCAACAGTTACCTGCACTATGTCATAGACGGCTATCCCGGAGACGTGGAGAAGATAGTCTCGGACGAGGGATACGGCAAGAATGAGTATGTACATACCACGAGACCGCTGGTGGTAGTGACGGCACCGGGACCGGGCTCCGGCAAACTGGCCACCTGTCTTTCGCAGCTCTATCACGAGCACAAGAGAGGCATCACGGCAGGATATGCGAAGTTCGAGACCTTCCCTATCTGGAACCTTCCTCTGAAGCATCCGGTGAACCTGGCATACGAGGCAGCTACCGCAGATCTCAATGATGTGAACATGATAGACCCCTTCCACCTGGAGGCCTACGGAGAGACTACAGTCAACTACAACAGGGACATAGAGGTCTTTCCCGTGCTGCAGGCTATTTTCGAGGAGATAATGGGAGAGTGCCCGTACAAGTCTCCGACAGATATGGGCGTGAACATGGCAGGCTACTGCATAGTGGATGATGAGGTGTGTCAGGAGGCTTCCAGACAGGAGATCATCAGGAGATACTTCAAGGGAGCCTGCGACATGAAGATCGGAGACGTGGGAGCTGAGGTCTTAAGGAAGCTCGAGCTCGTGATGAAGCAGGCGGGAGTGACTACCGAGGACAGGAAGGTGGTCGTGGCAGCGAGAGAGAGGATGGCACAGACCAATACACCCTGTGCCGCGATAGAGCTCTCGGACGGCAGGATTATGACGGGGCGCACCAACGATCTTTTGGGAGCGGTGGCTTCGTGCCTGATCAACTCCTTGAAGCTCAACGCGGGACTTCCGCATCCTCTGCATCTGATCAGCAGGGAGTCGCTGGAGCCCATACAGACACTGAAGACACAGTATCTCGGATCACGCAATCCCAGACTGCATACGGACGAGATGCTCATAGCACTGTCGGTGTCGGCAGCCACAGATCCCAAGGCCAAGCTCACACTGGAGCAGCTTCCCTTCCTGAGAGGGTGCGAGGCGCATTCGACCGTGATCATATCACCTGTGGATGCCGCGGTGTTCAGGAAGCTCGGAATACAGATCACCTGCGACCCGCAGTACTCGGTGAGCTGATATATGTCATCACCGGCCGCGGATACTGTCATCATGGCGAAGAAAAGACGGAGCACAGAATATGACTTCTGAAGAGATAAAAGAGATAAAGAAGCAGTTCTCGTTTGACAACTGCAGCATAGACCGCATCTGCGGCTGCTATGTGAACAATGAGAAGGAAAAGCAGGCCGTGTCGAAGGATGCCTTCATGAGTCTGTCCGAAGAGGAGGAACACAAGTACTTCGAGATATTCAGAAAGACTCTTACCGGTACATCCGGGAAGAACATACTGGGGCTGGAGTTTCCTCTTGCCGAGGAGGCAGGCGACGGCAGACAGACCTTTCTGCTGAAGCTGCGCGACTCGCATCTGGAGGATGATGAGCTCATCGACAGGTTCTACGATCTGATCATCGAGAACTACGATACGGTGGAGAAATACTACATCATACTCATACATGCGGTCTACGACATACCAGGCATGACGAGCGACATGATGGTGAACGAGGACGCATCCGAAGGGGTATATGACTATATCGCCTGTGCCATATGTCCGGTCAAGCTGGAGAAGGGGACTCTTTCATACGACCCCGATGAGAACAGGATAGCGGAAAAGGTAAGGGACTGGGTAGTGTCGGATCCTGCCCACGGGTTCCTCTTTCCGGCGTTCACGGAGCGGGCTGCCGATATCCACTCCATGCTCTACTACACGAAGAAGAGCGAGGAGATGCAGGAGGAGTTCATAGCGGGTGTCTTTGGAGCAGAGCCTCCCATGAGTGCCGGCGGACAGGCGGACTTCTTCAACACCGTGGTAGAGGAGACTCTCGGAGAAGACAGGACGCTGGGAGATGTCATAGCGATACATGAGAATGTCAGGGTGCAGATCAGGGATCACTCCGACGAGCCCGAGCCCTATCTGATGGATAAGAAGGAGATCCGCGGTGTATTCGAAAGAAGCGGTATACCTGCCGAGACCATGGAGGACTTTGACTGGAGGTTCGACCAGGCTGCCAGGGCAGTGACGGACACGGCTGAGGGCGAGGAAGCACCTCCCATACAGGCTACCAATATCACGGGGATAAAGAAGCTTGATATCAGGACACCCGACATAGTGATAAAGGTCAATCCCGAGAGGGCGGACCTTATAGAGACAAGGCTCATCGACGGCAGGGAGTGTCTTGTGATAACGGTAAACGACAGAGTGGAGATCAACGGCCTGGAGGTACATACGCTCCGCCCGCAGAGACGGTCCTGACCGCAGATCGTGACTTTATACGGAGATGAGACATGCGTGAGATCGAGTTCAAGATGGAGCTTGAATATGAGCATATCAAAAGCGGCGCAGAGGTGACAGTGGAGGAGGGATATCTGCAGGACGGTCTGGTCGTCTACTATACCATCATCCCGGCTATCGCGATGTCGGGCAACTTCAAGAGACAGGAAGCCCTGAAGACCAGGACTGGCATTGTGCAGTCTGTCAGACGCGACGAGGGCAGCGGTGCATTTTACGTTACGGTAGGCTTTGAGGAGTAATGGGTACATACGGAGACAAGCTGAAAAACTCAAAATCATATGACGAGACGCTGACACCCATACTCTGCAGGGTGCTTCTGGTATTTGCACTGGCCGTTCCGGTACTGATCGTAGTCACCAGATTAGGACTGTACCGGCTCACGGACCCTGAGCTGATCGCAGCTTCAGCCTTTTTCTTTACGGCTACAGTGGTGCCGTACTTCCTGAACGTCAGCAAAATGCCGTCCTATATCGTCAAGTACTATATCGCTTTATCGGTGGTAGTGACGGTAGGGGTGATAGCGCTGATGCCCGGGGCGAATGTGAACATAGCGTATATGCTGGGTATAGCCGTTGCATTGATCTACCTTGATACCAGGCTGATGCTGATCACATCTTTAGTGAGCTATGTGGTCATGCTGGTATCGCTCTTTCTTAAGAGCGCCGGCATCTTCTTTAACGGCGGGATACACACCTTCAATATGGCGGATACCATGGCCTCTTTCGTTCCGGTCGCTTATGCGGTATCAATAGAGTTCTTCTGTATGCTTCCGATTTTCATCCTTGCCTGCCATCTGGCCAGGAGGCACCTCGTTGCGGAAGAGGATCTCTTCCTGGAGCTGTCTACGGAGGAGGAGAGATACAAGCTTGCATTCGAGGGCTCCAAAGACGTGATCTTTGATTATGTCTACGATACTGCCAGACTGACCTACTTCGGTTCCGTGACAGACAAGGACGACGATAATCACACTGAACATGTGGTCAATCATGCATTCGATGTGCTTGCTGCCGGCAACATGGTCCATCAGGATGATATCCCCAAAGTGATAGACCTGCTCAGCGGCAGGACAGGGGAAGCCATCAGCGTGAGACTGTGCGACAAGGTTCCCGGGGAGTATATCTGGATCAGGATCGAGGGCAGGATAGTAAAGAAGGGCGACAAGAATATCCGTGTAGTGGGTAAGGTCACGGATATTTCCGAGGAAAAGAAACGGGACGACAATCTGCTTGAGAATGCGAAGAAGGACCAGATCACAGGGTTCTTCACCTGGGATATCGGTGAGAAGCTCATCGACAGGCTGGAATTAGCCGGGACGATGAATATGTGCTTCCTGTTTTTCAAGATCATGAACCTGGATACCATCACCGAGCAGTACGGTACCTTCTTCTCTGATGCCATCATTTCCAGGATAGCGGAGATGACGAGATCACTGCTTCGCGAAGAGGATTATGTATTCAGGATCAATAATGAGACTTTTGCAGCCGTACTGGTGGATGTGGATGAGGAGATGCTCTCCATCATACATGCGAGCCTCGAGCGCTCCCTGGAGCACATCTATACCGGAGGCACCGATGTAGAGGGCATAGATTATATCGTCAGGTATGTAAAGGAAAAGGAGAAGTTCCTCGAACTGGTAGCGGGCGAGAGTACCACTCAGATCGTGTCGGGCAGGAAGACGGGCGATATAGACTACGATGAGGTCAGCTTTACTTTCAATATCCTCGAGCATTCCAAGGAACTGTCCAGCTCGATGATGATGCTCCTGGAGCATATCGGCAGTCGGTTCAATATCATGAGCATACATATCCTGGAAAAGGATGAGGCACCGGGGATAGAGACCTGTCTGTATGACTGGACATCGGCACCCGGTGGCAGCAGATTCAAGGCAGGTGAGCGCAGAGAGAGCGATCTGGCGGATCTGCAGATGGCATATGACATGCTCCGCAGGAACGAGTATATAATCATAGACAACAGCTTCATCGCCAATGTCTCCAACGAGAGCAGGAGCAGGGTGGCGGGAAGCCATACATCCCACTTTATCGTGCCGATCTATTCCGGCGGAGAGATATACGGCGTGGTGGACTATGAGCACCTGAATGTGGACTATGTATGGCCGGAGAGCACCAAAGCTACTCTGATGGAGATGACGAGATGTATGTCCACATATATCCTGAGAGACAGAGCGGACTCTGCCAGCCGTGCCAAGAGTGATTTCCTTACATCCATATCCCACGAGGTCAGGACGCCGCTCAATGCGATATCCGGATTCTCGGAGCTGCTCCTTGCGAAGAATGACATCGATGATGAGACAAGGAAATACACCCAGGGCATCAAGGGCTCGGCAGACAATCTGCTGTCTTTAATCAGCGGTATCCTTGATTTCTCGAAGATAGAGTCGGGTGATGTGGAGATACTGAACGAGAAGTTCAGAGTGACGGAGATGGTCACCAATCTCTACCGCATGGTGATCCTCAGTGTGGAGGAAAAAGGGCTCGAGCTTAATGTCTCCTATGACGGTGATGTGCCTGACGGACTGATAGGTGATGAGCAGAGGATCAAACAGGTGCTCATCAACCTGTTGAGCAATGCCGTGAAGTTCACGCACACCGGTCATGTGGACTTCGTCCTTTCCTTTGAGAGTAATGATGATGAGCTGGGCATACTGCATGCGGATGTGAAGGATACCGGTGTGGGTATCAGAGAGGATGCCATCGAGACGATCTTTGATTCCTTCCAGTATGCCGACAAGACACAGAACAAATCCACAAAGGGTGTGGGTCTTGGCCTTTCCATCAGCCGTAATCTGCTCCACATGATGGGTGGGGATATTTCCTGCGAGTCGGTGTTCGGATCGGGGTCGACCTTCAGTATCAGTATCCCGGTGCAGATATTCGACAGCAAGCCTGCCATATTCGATCCCGATTATGTGGAGAGCACGGATGATGAGCGTTTCCATGTGCCTTTCATCTGTCCTGATGCCAAGATACTGATAGTGGATGACAACAAGGTCAATCTCGAGGTGGCCAAGGGACTTGTAGGGCAGTATCTGCCTGATATCAAGGCTGTCACCTCAGGCGATGAGGCGTTGAACGTATTCTTCAGCGAGCATGATTTCGATCTGATCTTCATGGATCACATGATGCCCAAGATGGACGGTATAGAGTGTGTGAGCCATCTGAGGAAGCTGGACGTAGCGGGTGCCGCTGATGTTCCGGTGGTGGCTCTGACAGCCAATGCCTTGAAGGATGCGAAGAAGTTCTTCCTTTCGTCGGGTATGGATGACTATCTTCCGAAGCCCATCAAGCTGGATGAGCTGGCAGATATCATGAACAGGTGGATACCGGAGAAGTACAAGAAGCCGATAGAGGAGGCCGAGTACTACGTCAAGCCTAAACTTATACAGGAGAGCCGAAGCGTCCCGGAGGGAACGGAAAGCGGAGAAGAGACTGCGCTCAGGGGAAT
Organism: Lachnospiraceae bacterium; assembly: GCA_003488445.1. Classification (GTDB taxonomy): domain Bacteria; phylum Bacillota; class Clostridia; order Lachnospirales; family Lachnospiraceae; genus NK4A144. The sequence continues at coordinate 15,758 of DNLO01000013.1, forward strand.
AGACTATGAGGCGGGTCTGAAGAACGTGATGGGCAGTCCCGAGATCTATAAGGAGCTGCTTGAGACCTTCATGGAAAGTGATTCGCTTGGACAGGCGGAGCAGTTCTACAGGCAGAGGAATCTGGAGGACTACAGGATCACAGTGCATGCCCTGAAGAGCTCCGCAAGATATATAGGGGCAGATGGCCTCTCTGACAAGGCCAGGGAGCTGGAAGAGATGGCGAGGAACGAGGACTGGGCAGGGATCGATGCTGAGCATCCGAACCTCATCCCCATGTATGACGAGGTGGCTGCATCCATAAAAAAATATCTGGGCATAGAGGATGCGGAGTCTGATGACAGTCCGCAGCTCGAAGAGAGCGACATCATAGAGAAGGCTGTGCTTAAGGAGCGTCTCGAGGAGCTGCTGGGGATGCTGAACGATATGGAGTATGATTCAGCGACGGACATAGCATCCAGATTAAAGCATATCAGCTATATCGATGAGACAGTCCAGGATGAGCTTGATGCCGTCATACATCTGATAGACAACTTCGATTTCGAAGAGGCGGAGGAGAGGCTCGCCACGATGATAGCCTGGGGCTTCGGAGGAGATGGATCTGACGAAGGGTAAAACAGAGTATATCGCTGTCGTGGATGTGGTGAAGGCAGCTGCCTGTATAGTGATCTTTCTCGCTCATTGCAATACCATACTCCCGGGAGACTGGGACTGGCTGATAGCCTTCGGACAGGACTTCGGCAACAATATGTTCTTCATGGTGAGCGGGTTTGCACTTGCCCCATCTGTCGACTCGACTCCCGTGAACAGAGTGCATATCTGGTATCTTAAGAGGCTGGCCCGTATACTTCCGATCACATTCATAGCCTATGCGGTCATGTTCTTTATGGGCTATTATTCTTTTTCCGATCCGGCACAGCTCTTTGTGGTGTTCATCTACCCTACGTTGTACTGGTTCGTATCGGCGATCCTTATCTTTTATCTCATACTGTTCTTCATGGCAAAGCTCGCAGGAAAAAGGGGATGGATGGTGATAAACATCGCTCTTGCAGTACTCTATATCCTGTCCGGGGCCAGGCAGGAGAGGCTCTACCTGATGGGACTCATCTCCATGACAGCGGGGTATATGCTAAGGGAATATATCGGGAGCGGGTATGAGAAGGACAGAGACCGCACAGCGGAGGGGAGAAAGCTTACGGCGGAGCTTGTCGCGGCCTGTGTGCTGTATATCGCGGGAGAGGTGACGGATATCCGGTATCTGTCTGCTTTTCTCACTTTTGGCGGTGCGCTGTGGGCAGGGTCCATCATCATGCTGCAGGGATATATACACAATGAAGCCCTGACGGCGTTCTTTGAGGGAAGGGAGCATATGCTTTCCCTGATAAAATTTATCGGGGGCATGGCACTGCCTTTATACATCGTACAATGTCTTTGTGCCGGATACATCGGATATACCATAGGTCAGAAGGTGGCTTTTCCGTTATCATTCCTTGTCAATCTCATCATAGTATGGTCGGCAGGTACGGTACTGTACCTTATCGGCAATATCTCATCCCGGAGGATCGTCGCATGTATCATGCACGAAGCTTCCGGCCGGCGAACAAAACCGAAGCAGGATCAGTGATCATCCATATGGCGAAAACATTGACAATATCAGCTGTTGTACTGTATCATAAAATAGTTAGATTTCAAACTATTTCATATCGGAACGGTCGGGTATACAGAGTTTTTTCGGATATTGATGTTATGAACGCTACTGCACTTATTGAGACTCATGTGTCGATCAAGGAGCATATATTGTCAGGGCTGAGCAGCTACGGGATCACCCACAGACAGCCCAGGATAATGTACTATATCGCAAAGCACGAGGGGTGCCGGCAGGGAGATATAGCCAGACACTGTCATGTGGAGACGGCGACTCTCTCCACCGTTCTTTCCAATATGGAGAAGCGTGGGCTCATAGAGAGGAGACGCTCTGATACGGACAGACGTGCCTACAGCATACATTCAAAGGAGGAGGCACGTCCGGTATTTGATGAAGTGATCAGGGAGTTCGAGGAGACAGAGAGGATAGCGTTTGAGGGCTTTTCCGAGGAGGAAAAGAAGGAGATGATTGGGTATCTCAAAAGGGTCGAGCAGAATATCAGAGGCTCAAAGGAAAACAGATCGCAGTAAGGATAGAGGATAAAGATAAAAGATCAACACAAGGAGGTAAGATCAATGAAAAAAAGCAAGAAGCTAACACTGACCAATGTGTTGCTGATGGTAGGGTTTATTCCCCTGATAGTATCGGGAATAATCATTTGCCTCATTACAGCCAGATCAGTGACAGGACATCTGGAGGAGGCCATTTACGGACAGCTGTATATAGCCTGCGATGGTCTCCGCAAGTACTATCAGTACGATCTCGATACCGGCGCTGAGCTTTCCTACGAGCACGACTATGTCGACATGCTGAAGGATCATGATATCGAGATGACGCTTTTCAAAGACGACACCCGCTTCATGACATCAGCACTCAATGAGAAGGGTGAGAGGAACGAGGGTACGAAGATGGATCCCGCGATCTGGGCCGAGGTCAAGGCGGGAAAGAGCGTGAACGCTGACGGTGTTGTGATCGGAGGCAAGCCCTATTATGTGTATTATATGCCGCTGGTAGACGGCAACAAGAATGTGGTAGGTGCTGCCTGGGCAGGACAGCCGGAGGCTGATGTCAGGGCATCGATAAACGGTGTGATATTCACGATGGTGGTTGTCATGATAATAGCCGTGATCATCTTTGGTGCGATCATTGCCTTTGTGGCACGGAGAGTAGTCGGACAGCTGAGCTCGGTGATAAAGAGTGTCGAATCCCTGTCTGACGGAGATCTGTCAGAGAACGAGAGAGTGACGTCGGCAATACGTGAGGTAGATGACATCAGCGGCAATGTCTACGGACTCTCCAATAAGCTCAAGGAAATAGTTGGAGACGTGAAGGATGCCTCCGCTATGTCCGGCAAGCAGGCAAAGGAGCTGGCAGGCACTTCGGAGCAGATCAGCGATACATCCGACAGCGTTTCCAATGCCGTACAGGAGATGGCAAAGGGAGCTACGGACCAGGCAGAGACCGTGCAGCGTGCTACAGAGAATATCAGCCTGCTCTCTGATGCGATACAGACAGTGGCGGACAATGCCGAGCAGCTGGCTTCAGCAGCGGCAGAGATGAACGATGCATCCTTGAAGAGTGCCGAGGCACTGCAGGATCTTGCGTCGAATATGGATACCATGGGTGAGGCGGTATCCGGCATATCCGAGACCATGAATGCTACCAACCTTGCCGTACAGAGCGTGAACGAGAAGGTGGACGGCATCACTTCCATAGCATCACAGACCAACCTGCTGGCTCTCAACGCTTCCATAGAGGCTGCAAGGGCAGGAGAGGCAGGAAGAGGCTTCGCCGTGGTGGCAGAGGAGATCGGAAAGCTGGCTACGGAGTCGGCACAGACTGCACAGGAGATCAGGGATGAGATGACCCTGCTTTTGGAGCATGCACAGGATGCATCCAGGAAGACGGACGAGATCTCCGGCATCAAGAGCAACGTGGATCAGGTGCTGAGGGAGACCACGGGCACCATAAACGATCTGATCGCCAATGTGGGATCCACCGTGGACGGCGTGAACACCATATCCGGTCTGACCGAGGAGTGTAATGCATCCAAGGACGAGATAGTGGATGCCATGAGCTCGCTCTCGGCCATATCCGAGGAGAACGCAGCATCCACCCAGCAGACGGGAGCTTCCATGGAGGAGCTCAACGCTACGGTCAACGGACTCGCTTCGGCTGCAGACAGCCTCAACAATGTGGCCAGCAGGCTGGATGACGAGCTCGGATTCTTCAAGATCTGACAACGGCTTATTATCTTATCTTACCTTTATCATGACCCTTTCCCGGAAAGCAGCATCTGCCGTTACGGGAAGGGGTCAATCATATATTTTGGTGTTGACAAGCAAAGGTGGATTTCATTATAATAACCGAGTGTGTCTGACCCGACACACATAATATGATGCAATCTTCGATGTCAGGCCGTGTAACGGGGAAACCCGCTGTCATCTGAGAGATACATGATACTCTAAAGGATAGGAGGTGTAGGCATGGCAAACATTAAATCCGCTAAGAAGAGGATCCGCACGAGCGAGAAGAGAGCCGAGAGGAACAAGTCTGTTCGCTCGGGTGTGAAGACTTCCATCAGGAAGGTTCGCGAGGCTATCGAGTCCAAGGACAAGACGGCTGCGGGAGAAGCTCTGAAGGCAGCCATCTCGACTATAGAGAAGGCCGGCTCAAAGGGTGTGTATCATAAGGATAATGTTTCAAGAAAGGTTTCACGTCTGACCAAGGCTGTGAACAAGATGGACTGAAGCATATAGCTGGATGTCACGCGGCGGCCGTTTCCGGTCGTCGCGATTTTTATATAGGTGAATTGACGGATAAGGCAGCTTGCTATATATGGCACCTTGTAAGCTGATATAGTGTTTCTCCGGCCGGTAGCGATTTACT
>DNLO01000116.1:0-6286 GCA_003488445.1 Lachnospiraceae bacterium
GAGCTCTTCAGGGATATCTACAACTCCCTGCTCAATACACAGTCCACATCCAAGGCTGACACCTACTTCATACTGAAGGATTTCCGCAGCTATGCGGAAGCTCAGGAGAGGGTGGAGCAGTGCTACAAGAAAGAGAAGGAGTGGGCTCACAAGGCTATACTCAACGTAGCTGCTGCAGGCAAGTTCTCATCTGACCGTACCATACGCGAATATGTGGACGAGCTTTGGCATCTGGACAAGATAGATCTGCGTAAGGCTTCTCACAGGAGGAGCGCGGCTAAATAGCGCCTCCTGTATGAAAGGGAACCTGGTAGACAAACAGAGAATGAGCGAGGATCCCGGACTGACCCAGAGGAGCAAGCCTTCGGGCAAGATCCGCGGACTGAAGAGAGCAGTCAGATGGCTGGCGCTGACTGACCTGCTCCTCTTCGTGCTCTGTGCGCTGCTCATGATCAGGGCATTCAATCTGCAACGGGAGAACGCTTCGCTTAAAAACGACAACGAGGCACTACAGATACAGTCGCACGATACCGTACCCATACCTGAGACGGCTGCCATGGAAGGGGCGGAGGTGCCGGCCTCTACATCGAGCGTGAGCAGCACGGATGCGGATAACGCCACACTCATGGCGGTGAGGGGTTATGCCGAACAGGGCAAGTCTTTTCTCTTTACCCTCAAACAGCTCTTCCCGAAGCAGTTCGTACTTGCAGATGAGGGAACCTTCCATTTCGTGGATATAGATCCGAATCTGAGACCTTACACATATGACAATGACATGATAGCCCTGTCCTCCAACGGGATCATCACATATGAAGATGATGAGGTTGTGACATCCTACGGTATCGATGTGTCGCAGCACAACGGTCCCATAGACTGGGAGCAGATGAAGGCGGCCGGATACAGACCTGATTTTGTCTATATCAGGGCGGGGATCCGGGGATACAGCTCGGGCAGGCTGGTGTACGACGAGCAGGTGTCGGCCAATATCGCCGGGGCGAGATCCGTGGGAGCCGAGACCGGAGTATACTTTGTCACTCAGGCAGTAGACGAGGCCGAAGCCAGAGAAGAGGCACATTTTGTGCTGGACCTGATAAACGATAAGGGCACGGAGCTTCCGGTGGTACTGGATGTGGAGAAGGTCGAGAGCTACGATACAGAGCCCAGGACAAAGAATCTGTCACCGCAGGAATATACCGCAAATGTTCTTGCATTTGCCGATGAGATGAAGCAGAACGGGCTGGACACCGTGGTATACGGGAACGGTAAGACCTTCATGCTGATGCTGGATATGGCTATGCTGGACGGGACGGATATCTGGTTTGCGGATTATGTGGCTGAGGATGACTACATCCCTTACTTCCCCTATAAATTCAACATTTGGCAGTTTTCCAGCCAGGGAAAGGTTCCCGGGGTCACCGGAGACTGTGATCTGAACATAAGATTTGAATGATGATCAGAAACCGGAGCCGATGAAGCCGTCCCCGAAACTGTCCCCCCTCATCCGCACGAACTCATCGCTGTAGTAGGGGGTCTCCGGGAATACATCATATCCTCCCTGATCTCCCTCCACAGGCATATATATCGTATGAGGAGCACCGCTCCTGTCCGTCATGGTAAGCTCTTTGCACTCATGCTGATAGAAGGGAGCCGCCCATATCAGGTTCTCGTTCTCCGTCAGATAATCCGTATTGATCTTCACAGGTACATACAGCAGGGTAAACACCCCGAGAAGCACAGCCATCTGCCCTACGCGCTTTGTGTCGGACAACACCGTTCCGGCCATGACTGAAAGGGCGATGAGGATAGTGGCGAGTCCGTAGCGCATAAGCGGAGCAGACAGGAGCCAGTAGAGCATGCCGCACACGGCGACAGCCATGATGAATATCTCCCGGAATCCCTTTTTCCCGCGAATGCATCTGACAGAGTAGATCAGCGCGCCTGCTCCGAAGAACAGACATAAGAGAAGCATGATACGGGGCACCTGATCTATCCGGCTGAACCAGGCCTGGAACCATCCCGCAAGAGGAAGGCCTATGGAGTCTTCCAGCGTGCCGTCAAAGAGACGGCCGAACATAACGATCTCGGCCCTGTCCCAATATGCCACTTCCCGGGGGACCTTCCAATCCAAATCAAAGAGATCCAGACTCTCCATGGGATACAGAAGATAGCCTGTGGTGATCACGTTCCTTATGAAATAGGGTATGACGGTGATCAGGGAGAAGCATGAGAAAAAGGCGATCTCCCTGACTTTCTTTTCCTTTATCAGCCATATCAGGACAGCCACGGCAAGCAGAGAGATCGTGGCCACTGAAAGCTTCACGGTGATATCGAATATGCCCAGGAGGGCGAGCAGACCGTAAGGTACGGGGTCGCTCTCACCTGCGTCGTGCAGATCGCACCACAGGCTGAAGATATAGATCAGCAGCATCATGGGTACTATATCCGTGCCAAGGGAAGACATGCTGTCTATCGAATAAACAAAATAGAACAGGGCGGAAAGGTGCAGCAGCACCGAACGCCGGAAGCAGCGCGAAGAGACGGCCGCTCTGAGAGCGAATACTGATCTGGAGATGATGATGAAGGATACAAAGCCGTTTACGATATGGATGGGATGACCCGTAAAGGACATGCTCATGAGAGCGTGCAGAGGCATCAGGGCACTGTTGTATCCGAAGCGCTTGTGGAAATTCGCCAGACCGGGCACTACCCTGTAGGTCTCCATCCACCTGACCGCCTGGGCGTGATACAGATAGGTATCCCAATCGTGAGCCTCGGCTGCAGAGATCACAACGAATACAGAAAGAAGCAGTACCAGGGTGAGCCGCATGCCCCCCGGGGATATCAGAGGGCGGATAAGATCGGCGGTCTCACGTCTCAATACAAAAAGGATCACCGCACCTGCAGCGAAGAGAAAGATGAAGGCACTCAGATCCACCGCATGGAGCAGATGCCAGAAGCCTGCAAAAACGGCGGTGAAAGCGATGCCCGATATGATCACCCCGGAAGATGAACGAACGGAATAGCCCGTCAGCCGCCTGCAAAGATGGCGGAACAGTACGCCGAGCGCCAGAGTGGTGAAAGCCATATACAGATATCCGAACAATGTAGCGATCATGTCATACTGTCACTCCAGAACCTCAAATTCTATTTCCTTTATCGTAACGGGGGTGTCGTCCTCTTTCCTGATCACATAGGTGATCTCCTCGGGGCCACCCTCGAAGTCTGCAACTGCCGATGAGTCCTTCGGATCCATCACACACTCGGCAACAGGCTCTCCGTCGCGGTATATCGTAAGAACAGCCGAAGAGCCGGGGACCGCTTCGTAGTTACAGAGCATACGGTATCTGCGGGGATCACTGCGTGTGAAGACCGGATCAAGGGGTGAATTGAGGACAGGACTCCTGACGATCTCGCCCTTATCCGATGTATGGAGATAACCTTCTGCATCTATGAGACCTGAGACCTCGTAGCCCGGAGCCGTGACGAGATCGACGGAGCGCTCATCCAGAGGCAGGCCTGCCATACCGTCTATGGGATTTTTCTCGGAAAAGTAGATGGTATATTCCCCGGACTCGCCCAAAAGCTCATAAGAATCGCGGATGTGATCGGGGCAGAGATCGAACTCGCCCTCTTTTGCGATTATAAAGTTGCGGTCAGTGAAGGCGGAACGGTCCCATTCAGTATAATAAAAGATATGATTGTTCACGGAGCCGTCCTCGGTGATATAGGTCTCGAATACGCCGGAGGGATAAGATACCCTGAGCTTTGGTGCCATATCCGTACTGTCTATATTGAACACCGTGTTCACGTCGTATTCTCTCATCATGGCCGTTACGTCGTCTATGGTATGAAGATTGGCATCCTGTTCGTGGAAATACTCCGTCTCCGCTATGAAGCCCGTATAGAGACATACATAGATAAGAACCGCGGCGATGAGTGTCATGAACCATTGAGGAAAGACAGTGGAGCGGTCCTTTTCCATGACATCGGAAAAGTTCATGGCGGCACATATCATAAGAGGGACAACTCCCATGATATGGTATCTGGGCTGTGAGATGGTAAGTGCCAGGATCATGAAAGTCCAGAGTGCGATGGAGATCAGGCTGTCTTTTATCAGCTGCGGCTTGTATCCACCGTCTGAAAGGGAGGCTTCCCCGCCGTCGCGGACCCTGCGATAGGTGCCTGTCCCGAAGGCTCCTGAAACGGAGGCCAGACCGAATATGAGAATGAATCCGGCTATGACAAGGCGGATAAGACCGATGATACCTCTGAGGGAAGTCACCCTCTCCTCGTATGGGGTGAGTGCCCTGAGGAGTATAAGTACGTCTTTCACCGTAGAGTACAGAGTGTCAAGGACGTCATCCAGAGAACGGACAGTGTAGGTGAAGGCTGCTATGCCGCCGCGGATGCCTATCGCCAGACCGATAAGACTGACAGCTATGGAAGTAACGGTGAATAAAAGCCACTGCTTTCTCCTTCCCTTATCCACACCGAGAACGGAGGGGATGATGAAACAGATGAGCACCGGAGCCAGCCCGCACAACAGCACATAGGTGCCGCTGGCCATACCTATGAAGAGGAGCAGTATATGATACAGTACCGCGATGATGATATCCGGGATCCTGTATCTTCCTTTCCAGTCAGTGAGCATTATGATAAGGAGCATCAGAGGGGTAAGCACCTTGTATACATAGTAGGCACCTCCGAAGAAGAGCATGTTGGTATATTCCAGCATACCGAAATCATAGGCGGTAAAGATCAGACCCAGAGCCAGAAGACGGTATCTGCGGTCGAGGCCTGCTATGGAGAGCAGCCTCCATACGACCCATGCCCACAGGAGGACATTGATGATGCCGGCTATGGCATATCCCAGATATATGTTCTTCGTGAGCATATAGACAGGCAGGGCTATCAGAGAAGACTCGTCCATCTCTCCCTGAGACATGTAGTTCCAATACGGAAGGAACAGGGTATGGCGGTCGGCCATCTCCATGACATGTCGCATGACCATGGCAAAGTCATGATCCAGAGCATCTCTTAAATGAAAGATATTGTAGTAGAAAAGGACGAGGATCTCGAGCAGGACCGCGCAGCCCATGGCGAGTTCACTGTATCTTTTTCTGAAGTCTATCTTTATCAATACGATCCGTTCCTTAATCATTCATAATGCAGCAGCCCGCAGCGAGCTGTTGCCGCGAACAGTTACACTTTACGATTTTTTCGCACAATTATCAACTCTTTCACCATATGACGGGAGGGCATGCCCCTGTCCGGCACGATTGAAAAGGTCGGTACGGTATGGTAAAGTTTGAAAACATGAAGGACTTCAAGCCGATACTCGTCTTAGCGATCATATTTGCGGCACTGTGCATTTTTATCCCATCTGAAAATGAAGGCCCTTCTCCTGCACCTGCAGGAGAAGAAAGGATGCTGCCGGAGCAGTATGCTCCGCGCTTCAGCAGAGCAGGCGGATTTTACTCCGGACCGTTCCAGCTGAAGATCAACTGCCCTGCAAAGGGGGCGGCGATCTACTATACCCTGGACGGGAGCATACCGGATGAAAATGCGATACCATATGAGGGACCGCTGGAGCTTACGGACCGTACACCCTGGCCGAATATGCTGAGCGCCATATCCGGTGTATGCCCTGAGGGGGACTATATACCGCCGGAGCCGGTGCTGAAGGGGAATGTAGTCAGAGCCGTAGCGATACTGCCGGACGGCTCGAAAAGCAGAGTAACAAACGCCACATACTTCATAGGCATAGACCGCAGGCAGCAGATCGGAGATACACCGGTCATATCCATGTATGTGGATCCGGAGGATCTCTTCGGGCACGAAAGGGGGATATACGTGCTGGGCAGGCTGTATGAGGACATAAGTACAAATGAGGATGAGACCGAAGATGCGGGATACATCGGCAACTGCTTTATGAGAGGCAGAGAATGGGAGAGATCGGCTGCGATCGACTATATGCCGGCGGGAATGGGAGAGAAGGGCTTCTCGGCAGATCTGGGGATACGGATAATGGGAGGAGACTCCAGAGCATATATGCAGAAAAGCTTCCGGCTCAAGTGCCGGTCGGAATATGGAGAAAAGAATATCTACTATAATATCTTTCCCGGAGGACAGGCAAAATACAAGTCCATCGTGCTGCGCAACGGGGGCAATGACTATGATTATGCCAGGTTCAGGGATCCCATGCTGCAGGAGCTGGTGTCGGACAGGGATATGGAGACACAGCGGTCTTTCCCGGTCACTCTCTTCATAGACGGGGAATACTGGG
>DNLO01000116.1:6444-10384 GCA_003488445.1 Lachnospiraceae bacterium
GAGGGAACTGCCGAAGATCAGGCTCTGTTCGACGGGATGGTGAGTTTTATCACGGAAAACGATATGAGCGATGACAAGATGTACAGCCGTGCCGCCGGTATGCTGGACATGGCGGGCTTCGCTGACTACAGTGCCTTCAATATATATATCAACAACCGCGACAGCTTCTTTATGAACGACAACAACTGGATGATGTGGCGGGCCAGAGAAGCCGGAAAAGGAACAGATAAAGAGGACGGCAGATGGCGGATGATGGTATTCGATACCGACTATTCCACCGGCATATACGAAAAGGGAATGGACTATGATGAAGACACACTGGGGGATGTGCTGGAGGGAAGCTCGGACAGTACGGGCAATGCCATGCTGAAATCGCTGATGAGAAACGAAGCTTTCAGAGGCATGTTCATACAAGCCCTGGATGATATGAGAAACCGGTGCTTCGAGAAAAAAAGGGTGGAGAAGACGATAGGCGCATATCTTGCGGCATACGAGAAGCCGGTATGCGACACTTACCGCAGATTCGGCCCTGAGGACAGGCTGTGGGGAGATCCTTCCGAATACTATCGTATGCGGGTGGGAGAGCTCTCGGAATGGCTTGGCGGAAGATACGAAGTCTTCGATGATATGATGGCGCGTCAGTTCCCGGAATGAAGAGGATAACGGGTTTGACGAAGCAGTGAATATGGATTAAGGTGAAAGCAATGGTCAGATTATTCCTGTGTGAAGACGAGATCGTCATGCGTGACGGCATAAAAAAGCATATCGAATGGGAGAAGGAAGGGATCGAGTTCGTGGGAGAAGCCTCCGACGGAGAGCTGGCATACCCCATGATCCTGGAGCAGAAGCCGGATATACTGCTGACGGATATCAAGATGCCCTTCATGGACGGACTGGAGCTCGCGGAGCTGGTGAAAAAGGAGCTGCCGGATATCAGGATCATCATACTGTCCGGGTATGATGAGTTTGCCTATGCCCAGAAGGCGGTATCTCTGGGGGTGACGGAATATCTGCTGAAGCCTATATCTCCCTCCAAGCTCAAGGAGTCCATCAGATCCGTCGCTGAGAAGATAGAAGAAGAGCGGCTGCTCAATGCCTCGGAGGCGGAGTGGGCCAGAGAAGAAGAGGAAGAGAGACGGGAGATAGAGATACACCGTCTGTTCGACACTCTGATCATGAACGACATGAGCACATCCGAGGTACTGGAGAAGGCCAAGAAGCTCGACATACCCCTTACCGCAAGAACATATCAGATGACGAGGATATACCTGTCGATCTCCGGGGCCGGCAGTGATTCGTTCTCGGAGATCAGGAACAGCATAGCCGGGGCGATCACCGAAAAGGTAGCGGAGCTGTCTGCGGGCAACGGTGCCGGATGTATAGCCTTCGACCGGGGAATAGACGGATTCGCCATGCTCGTATTATCTGATGATGAAGAAGAGACCGCCTCACTTACTAAGGAGATGATAGCGGATATACAGGTGATAATGGGAGCTCAGACGGAGGCCGACTATTTCATAGGAGTCGGCAATATAGTCAACCGTCTTTCGGAGATCAGGTATTCATATGATGAAGCCAACAAGGCCCTGGCGCACAGATTCCTGAACACCGGTGACAAGGTGATATTCTCCGACAAGTATGAGGCAGGGGCCGGAGCGGCGGAAAACAAGGGAGAGCTGAACATCCATTCCGTCACGGACACGGAGAGCCCCCACAAGGTGATAGAGAAATTCCTGAAGACAGGCATGTCAGATGAGGCAGAACCGCTGATGGATTCTGTATTTGCGACCTTGGGCGAACAGAATATCAGGAGCATGATATTCCTCAACTATGTGACCATGGACATATATTTCGCCATGGCACGCTTCCTGAAGGAAATAGGCGCAGACGCCGCAGCCATAGAGGAAGAATGCGGGGATATAAATGCGGTGCTGTCCCAGTCAAAGGGGGCAGACGAGATCCGGATCTATCTGAAGCACTATCTGAAGGCCGTGGTGGAGGCGAGAGACAAGAAGGCTGCCAGGAAATATTCCAGACTGTTGCATAACGCCATCAGCTATATTGACGAGAACTATGCCAATGACGACATTTCCCTGAATACAGTGGCATCTACCGTGAACATCTCTCCCAACCATTTCTCCACCATCTTCAGCCAGGAGGTGGGACAGACCTTCATAGAGTATCTCATAGGCAAAAGGATGGAGAGAGCCAAGGAGCTGCTCATGACCACGGATATGAGGAGCAGCGAGATCGCCTATGCCGTCGGATACAAGGATCCCCATTATTTCAGCTATACCTTTAAGAAGACTCAGGGGATGACCAGCCGGGAGTTCAGAGCAAGGGGCAAAGCGGAGAATGTATAGCCATCAGAGGATAAACCTCAGAAGAAGGCTCATCATCATGGGGGTGGGGTTGATCCTGCCTCTTATTGTTATCATCTCCTTCCTGGTATATCAGCTGAACGTCTTCTGCAGATCCTATGATGCGATAGTCCAGAACCTGACCAGAGCGAATGAATACAATATAGAATTTAAGAACGACTTCGATGCCGTGATGTACCAGATGGTGGCGAGATCTCTGAATAAGGACGATGTCACCGCAGTCACCGGTATGAAGGCGCCGGACAAGCTGATAGACGATGCGGAGCAGACCTTCGAAAAGCTGAGGCTCACAACGAATTCCGTACATGCGAAGGACCGTATCTCATCTGTGCTGAAGCTTCTGGAGACGCTCAGAAAGCGCATGGAGGATATCGACGGTGCCATCGACCTCGAGGATTCCTATGACGGCAATATGGAGAGACTGGACTCCGATATAAGGATACTGACCCAGCTCGTGCAGGAGAGGATCATAGAGTACATATACTTCGAGTCGGAGAGCATGGAAGAGATCAGACAGCAGATGGAGTCCCAGAGAGTCCGTGTCATGAACGTGACCGCGGCTGCAGTCATTGTGGTGCTGGTCTACACCGCTCTGTTCTATTTCCTTATATCCAGATCCATCACCAACCCGGTGGCCGATCTGGAGCTCAGACTGCTCCAGGCCCAGATCAACCCCCACTTCCTGTATAATACCCTTGACAATATAGTGTGGCTGTCGGAGGACGGAAGGACCCGGGAGGTTGAGGACATGGTGACATCCCTGTCACAGTTCTTCAGGACTACCCTGGCGGGCGGAGAAGACTTCATCCGTATAGCGGACGAGATAGCCCACATTGAAGCATATCTGCATATCCAGCATCTGAGGTACCGGGATATTCTTTCATATGATATAAACATCCCGGAAGAGATAATGAACTGCCGGATAATAAAGCTGACTCTTCAGCCGCTGGTGGAGAATGCGCTCTACCACGGGATCAAGAACAAAAGGGGAGGCGGGAAGATTTCGCTGTATGCAGCCGGCGAGGGCGGACAGATCCGTCTGACGGTGGAGGATGACGGCATAGGCATGGACGGGGAGACTCTGGCTCATGTAAAGGCCCTTATTGACGGCAAAGCGAAGCCGTCCGAAGACAATACCGGGTTCGGGATAGCCAATATCTCCGAAAGGATGAGGCTGAATTACGGACCGAAATACGGTATATTGATACATTCCGAATACGGTGTCGGCACAAAGGTTGAAATTCTTATCCCCAGATCGAATGAAGAAAATGAACAAAAAATGTAAAAAAACAAATTTTTGTTCATTTTTTATTCATAATCAGTGAAAAATATACCCTCTTTTATGAAATATGTGCATAGATTCATCCGGAAAGGATGAATATAATCTACAGTGTACAATCAAAAGGGTGAATATCACCCGGATTTCATTAAGGAGGAATTTTAATGAAGAAGAAGTTACTCGGCGCTATACTTAGCGCAGCAATGGTAATGTCACTCCTCGCTGGTTGCGGCTCAAGCGCAGCTGAGACAGCAGCTCCCGCAGCAGAGGCAGTAGAGGA
>DNLO01000116.1:10445-13269 GCA_003488445.1 Lachnospiraceae bacterium
GCAGCTGACACTGCAGCAGAGGCAGCAACTGAGGTTGTTGAGGATGTTCAGGCAGCAGCAGACAAGGTAGAAGAGGCAGCAGCAGATGCAGGCGCAGCAGGCGGAAACATCAAGGTTGGTTTCGCTCAGGTCGGACACGAGTCAGACTGGCGTACAGCTTCAACAAAGTCATGCCAGGATGTGTTCTCAGCAGCTAACGGCTATGACCTCAGCTTCGTAGACTGCGACAATGACGAGGCAGCTCAGAAGGAAGCAGTTCGTTCATTCATCGAGCAGGGTGTTGATTACATCATCATCGACCCCATCATCGCAACAGGTTGGGATACAGTTCTTACAGAGTGTGAGGACGCAGGCATCCCTGTAATCGTTATCGACAGAACTATCGACGACTCTGACAAGTATGTATCATGGGTTGGATCTGACTTCCTTACAGAAGGTAAGGCAGCAGGTGAGTGGCTCAAGGCTTATGCTGACAAGCAGGGCATCAAGGAGATCAACGCTCTCATCATCCAGGGTACCATCGGTTCTTCAGCTCAGATCGGACGTACCGACGGCTTCAACGAGATCGCAAAGAGAGAAGGCTGGACTGTTCTTGATCAGCAGACCGGTGACTTCACAGAGGCAGGCGGACAGGAAGTTATGGAGTCCTTCTGTAAGTCTTATGCAGGCAAGTTCAACGTAGTTGTCTGCGAGAACGATAACGAGGCATTTGGTGCTATGACAGCTATGGACAACGCAGGCGTGAAGTATGGCCCCGGCAACGATGTCATCCTTATCTCCTACGATGCATGTACTGCAGGTCTTGAGGATGTAAAGGCCGGCAAGATCACAGCAGACTTCGAGTGCAACCCTCTTGCAGCTCCTACAGTTGAGGGCGTTATCAAGGCTCTCGAGGCAGGCAGCACACCTGAGGCTCAGATCCTCGTTCCCGATAACTGGTATGCTCTGAAGGATCAGATCGTTGAGTTCTCTGTAGACGGCAAGCCTCAGAGCATGATCGAGGTAACTGACGACGTTATCGCAGCTCAGTACTAAGATCGAGCGGTTGTGAAAACAACCAAATAAGGATAAGATAGTAATATCCTCGGGAGCTCCCGTAATCCTCGGGAGCTCCCTTTTTTATCAAAGACAGTAGAAAGGAGAGGGTACATGGAAGACAATGTAGTGCTGACCGCACGAGGCATCTCTATGACTTTCCCCGGAGTCAAGGCTCTGGACAACGTGGATTTCACGCTGAGAAAGGGAGAGATCCATGCTCTGATGGGGGAGAACGGTGCCGGCAAATCGACGCTCATAAAGTGTCTGACGGGAATCAATGACTTCGAAAGCGGGGAGATACATATAGACGGGATAGACGGTCCTGTGAGGAACCACTCTACCAGAGATGCCCAGAACGTGGGCATATCCACCGTGTATCAGGAGGTGAACCTCTGTCCCAATCTGTCTGTGGCCGAGAATCTCTTCATAGGAAGAGAGCCTCTGACAAAGCTGCACACAGTGGACAGGAAATCATATAACAAGCGTTCACAGAAGATAATGGACGATCTGGGGATATCCGTAGACGTCACACAGAATCTTGAGAATTATTCCCTTGCCATACAGCAGATGGTAGCTATAGCAAGGGCTGTAGATATGGAATGTAAGGTGCTGATCCTTGATGAGCCCACCTCATCTCTGGATGATGAAGAGGTGGAGAAGCTCTTCACTCTAATGAGGAGACTGAGGGATCAGGGAGTCGGCATAGTGTTCGTCACACATTTCCTGGAGCAGGTATATGCAGTATGCGACAGGATCACGGTGCTGAGGAACGGTAAATATGTAGGCGAGTATCCTATAGCGGATCTGCCCAGAGTGAAGCTGGTGGCAGCCATGATGGGTAAGGATCTGGACGATCTGGCCGAGATCAAGAAGGAGCAGAAGGACTATTCCAAGGAGCCTCTGGAGATATCCGCGAAGGGTCTCTCTCATGCAGGTACCATCAAGCCCTTCAATCTTGACATACATAAGGGAGAGGTCGTCGGCATCGGCGGACTGCTCGGATCGGGAAGATCGGAGCTGGCACGCTGCATATACGGCGCGGACAAGGCTCAGACGGGAACCCTGGAAGTGGCAGGAGAGCAGGTGAAGATCAACCAGCCCATAGATGCCATGAACAAGGGCATGGGCATGCTTCCTGATGACAGAAAGGCCGAGGGTATAATTGCGGATCTTTCGGTGCGCGAGAACATCATCCTCGCACTTCAGGCCAAGAGAGGCATGTTCAAGCAGCTCTCACGTGCACAGCAGGAGGAGATAGCAGACAGATATATCGACCTCATACAGATCAAGACAGCAAGCAAGGAGACTCTTGTAAAGCAGCTGTCCGGAGGCAATCAGCAGAAGGTGATACTGGCCAGATGGCTGGCTACCGATCCTGATTTCCTCATACTGGACGAGCCTACCAGAGGTATCGATATAGGTACCAAGTCGGAGATACAGAAACTGATCGTGAAGCTTGCCGGAGAAGGCAAGAGCGTGCTCTTCATCTCATCCGAGATAGAGGAGATGCTGCGTACCTGCAGCCGCATGGTCATCATGCGTGACGGACAGAAGGTCGGAGAGCTGGATCACGAGCTGTCGCAGGAGAATGTGATGAAGGCCATAGCAGGAGGTGAGTCATAATGAGTAGTTATAAGAGCGCGAAATCCGTCTGGAAGCGTATCAAGAGCTGGCCGCTGCTGCTGCCTGTCGTGGCGCTGATCCTCGTGATGGCAGTCAATATCATCCACGATGCGGCTACCGGAGCCAATCCGCTGTCCTTCTTCATGATATCTCTCAAGGACAC
>DNLO01000243.1 GCA_003488445.1 Lachnospiraceae bacterium
CTTCATCCCGAAGAGTCCGGCCGCCAGCGGGATGCATATCACATTATAGAAGAAAGCCCAGAAGAGATTCTCATGGATATTCTTCAGTGTCGCCCTGCCGAGCCTGACCGCTGCCGCCACATCCTTTACACTGCTGTTCATCAGCACGATATCTGCGCTGTCTATGGCCACATCCGTACCTGCTCCTATGGCTATACCCGTATCCGCCGCTGCCAGGGCAGGTGCATCATTGATGCCGTCTCCCACCATGACAGTCCTTCCCTCTTTCTTCAGCCTTCTGATCTCTGCCTCCTTGCCGTCAGGCAGGATCCCGGCTGCCACCTCGTCTATGCCGGCTTCTTTTGCTATTGCCTCTGCCGTCTCCCGATTGTCGCCGGTCAGCATCACAGTCCTGATTCCCATTCTCTTCAGCTCGCCTATAGCTTCCGAAGCCTCGCTCTTCAGCTTGTCAGCCACAGCCAGTATCCCCAGGAGCTTCCCGTCCTCTTCGAAATAGATCGGTGTCTTGCCCGAAGAAGAGAGCTTCCTGTACAGATCCTCCGTCTCGTCTATTGAGGTGTACTCACGGATATATTCCCTGTTGCCTCCGTGCATGAGTCTCCCCGAAAGCCCGGCCTCTATGCCTCGTCCCGGATGGTTCATGAAGTCTGTGACATGCTCCTTCTCTATCCCTTCAGCCCTTGCTCTTTCCGTGACTGCTACAGCCAGCGGATGCTCGCTGCCGTATTCTATGGATGCCGCTTTGACGAGGAGCTCGCGTTCTCCTACTCCCGGTGCGGGATATATCCCTGTGACCTCCGGTCTTCCGGTCGTTATGGTGCCGGTCTTATCCAGCGCCACTATCTCCGCTCTTCCGGCCTGCTCCAGCGATGCTCCCGTCTTGTAGAGTATGCCGTTCTTCGCTCCCTTGCCGCTTCCCACCATGATCGCCACCGGTGTGGCGAGTCCCAGTGCGCAGGGACACGAGATCACCAGCACACAGATGCCGCGCTCCAGTGCGGCGGCAGGCGACTCCCCGGCGATAAGCCACCCCAGCGTGACTGCCAGTGCTATGGCTATCACCGCAGGGACGAACACTCCCGATACCCTGTCAGCTACCCTTGCGATCGGAGCCTTGGTCGCAGCGGCATTCGCCACCAGCTCTATTATCTGCGAGAGTGTGGTGTCCTCACCTACTCTCTCCGCTCTGCACTTGAGCATTCCCTCTCTGTTTATCGTCGCTGCACTTACCTTGTCTCCCTCCGTCTTGTCCACAGGGATGCTCT
Source organism: Lachnospiraceae bacterium (assembly GCA_003488445.1). Lineage (GTDB taxonomy): Bacteria > Bacillota > Clostridia > Lachnospirales > Lachnospiraceae > NK4A144. Next base: position 1,266 of record DNLO01000243.1, read on the forward strand.
CTCCCGTCAGGGCCGATTCGTCCACTGCACCGGCACCCTCCGTCACGACGCCGTCCACGGGTATGCTCTCTCCGGGACGCACTATGAAGATATCCCCTACGGATACCTCCTCAGTCATCACCTCTGTCTCCACTCCGTCCCTTATTACCACAGCTGTCTTCGGTGAGAGCTTCAACAGACTCTTCAGCGCATCTGTGGTGCGTCCTTTGGACATCGCCTCCAGCATCTTGCCCACGGTGATGAGAGCCGGGATCATGGCTGCGGATTCGAAATAAAGCTGCGTATGGTATATCTCCATCAGAGCGTCCGGATCAGCTCCGGCTGTGACTGCTCCGCATATCTTATAGAAGACACAGACACTCCATGCAAAGGATACGGAGGAGCCCATAGCCACCAGCGTATCCATATTCGGTGCGAGATGTGTTACGGATCTGAAGCCGTTCTTAAAGAAGGAACCGTTGATGAGCATCACGGTGAAAGCCAGTATCATCTGCGTAAGAGTGAGACCCGTTATATTCCCTTCAAGGAAAGCCGGGAGCGGAAGTCCCAGCATATGATGTCCCATGGTGAGATACATTAATGCGATGAGGAAGCCCAGCGAGAGAATGAGTCTCCTTATGAGCTTCGGAGTCTCCCGGTCTTTCAGCGCCTCTTCCTCCATAGCTGCGGTGCTTCGCCCAGTCTTCTTTCCGGGATCTCCTTTTACGGCTGCCCCGTAGCCTGCCGCCTCCACAGCCTTTATGATGTCAGTCTGCGAGGCCTCACCCTCTACTCCCATGCTGTTCGTCAAAAGACTCACCGCACAGGATGTCACTCCGGGCACTCCTGCCACGGCTTTTTCCACCCGCGCCTGGCATGCGGCACAGCTCATTCCCGTTACAATATATTGTTCCATCCGGATATAGCCTCACTTTCGCTGTTAGTCATGACTTCCAGTCTCTTATTCTATAATACTATCCCCCGCAATATCAATATCGCCCGGCATGCCGCACACTGCAGCATCCGGGCGATATATCATGTCTTTTTTCTATGTTACGGACGGCTCTACTGGGCCATATCAGACGGTCTCTTTCCGAGAGTGACTTCCACCTTCTCTTCGCTGTATCCGCCTTCCGCCTGCTTCTTGATGGTAAGTTCTACTGTGGTGCCTGCTTCATAGTACTGCATCAGATCCTTCAGGTCGGACATGGAGCCCACGCTCTGTCCGTCGAATTTCGTGATCACGTCTCCTCTCACGAGTCCCGCCTTGTCAGCTGCGGATCCTGCCTCCACCTGAGCCACATAGATACCCTCGGGTATATCGTAGTTTGTTGCCACTTCATCTGTCACGTCCACTCCGCCTATGCCGAGATAAGACTGGTTGCTTTCTGCAGCCTTTGTCTTCGTGGACTTGTTCATCAGCTCATCGATGATGGGTCTTGCATACGATATGGGTATCGCATAGCCCATTCCTTCGACTATTGTCCCGTTGCTCAGCACCTGTCCCGCTTTTGCCTCGTTTATGCCTATGAGCTCACCCTTCATGTTGAGCAGTGCACCTCCGGAGTTGCCGGGGTTGATCGCTGCATCGGTCTGTATCAGCTCATGCTTGCCGTTGGAGAGCTGTGCCTCTCTTCCCAGCGCACTGATGATACCTGTGGTAGTGGTCTGTCCGTAGCCCATGGCATTGCCTATTGCTACCACCTGCTCTCCCACCTGCAGATCGTTGGAGTCTCCGAGGGTGGCTACCTTGATCTCATCCAGCGTATTGTCCGAGAGCGAGTCGAATGCTACTGCTATCACCGCTATATCCGCCTCCTCATCCTGGCCCTTCAGATTTGCCTCTGCACTGGAACCGTTCACGAACTGTACAGAGAGCTCTGTCGCATCGGAGATCACATGCTGGTTGGTGGCTATGAGCAGCTCATTGTCATTCTTGCCTACTATGATGCCGCTTCCTGCAGCCTTTCCTGTCTGCTCCACTGTCTGGCCCCACCAGGTCTGGCCTCTCACTGTCATGGCGTTTGTGATCGCAACGACTGCAGGCATCGCATCCTCCACCACCTCTGCCACTCCGGTTCCGTTTGCTCCGCCTGTGACCGTCACTGTGGTCTTGACGTTTTCCGAATCCTTCGCTGCCGTAGTTGCCGCTATGGAAGCCTGCTCTGCCGTCGCCTTTGCATCGGCTATCGTAGCCACAGCGTCATCCAGATCCGAGATCTTGTACACTCCGTAGAAGGCTCCCGCCGCGGATCCTCCCAGCAGGACTCCTGCCACTATGGCAGCTGCAGCCTTCTTCCAGAAATTCTTCTTCCCGTTTGTGCTCTTTCCGCTTCCGCCGCTTCCGCTGCCGTAGCTCCTGTTGCTGTTCTGCGAATAAGTACTCCCTGCATACCCCGTACTCTTCGCATCCTGATATGATGTGTAGTGGGGCCTCCTGTACTCTCCGTAGCCCGTCCCCGTCTTTGCATCCTCGTATTTATTCGCACTGTTGGTCCCGGACGATCCCACATTCACATATCCGTTGTCCGTTCTTCTTTCGTTGTTGTAGTCATCATACATTGTCCTGTCCTCCTGTATGTCTTGCTCGTTCTATGTTTACAGTTATAGCCCGAAAATGTGACGCAAATGTGACTAAACAAAAACAAAAT
>DNLO01000237.1 GCA_003488445.1 Lachnospiraceae bacterium
GTAGCCGAAGTACAGCCACTGTACAGCTTCCTTTGCGTTCTTTGCAGGCTTGGAGATATCGAATCCGTAGATCTTTGCCATCTCCTTCATGCCCTTCAGAGCCTTGATCTGATCAGCGAGCTCCTCGCGAAGTCTGATCACATCATCAGTCATGTCGCCATGTCCTGTGTTCTGCTTGTCGGCCATCTTCTTCTCGATGAGGTAGTCGATACCGTAAAGAGCTACTCTTCTGTAGTCACCTACGATACGGCCGCGTCCGTATGTATCGGGCAGACCTGTCACGATATGTGTGTGACGTGCGACCTTCATCTCATCTGTGTAAGCATCAAAGACTGCCTGGTTGTGAGTCTTGTGATACTCGTTGAAGATCTGGTTGTACTTATCGTTCACATGGTAGCCGTACTGCTCTGCAGCTTCCTGAGCCATCTTGATACCGCCGTAAGGCATGAATGCCCTCTTCAGAGGCTTGTCTGTCTGCAGACCGACGATCTGCTCCAGATCCTTCATGCTCTCATCGATGTAGCCGGGGCCGTATGCTGTAAGAGATGATACGATCTCTGTCTCGCAATCGAGCACTCCGCCCTTGTCTCTCTCGGCCTTCTGGATCTCCTGCAGTCTTCCCCAGAGCTTGTTGGTAGCATCTGTGGGACCAGCCAGGAAAGACTCATCGCCGTCATAAGGTGTGTAGTTGTCCTGAATGAAATCACGGACGTTCACATCATCGGTCCAATGAGTGCCCTTGAAGCCTCTCCATTCTTCCTTAAATCTCATAGTGTACTCCTCCTTCTTTATGGAAAAATAAATGAATGGTAATGATATGTCCAATAAAGCCTTCTATCTCCGCCACATCGTAGCTTCTATATTTAAATGCTTTATTGTATACAATAAGGTAACACCTGCGTTATTGCTTGTCAATTTCCTACAGCATGTTCTTGAAAAAGTACAGCTTTGGGTGCCGGCCGCTCTGTCATCCTCAGTCTCTCTTGAAGATATCCCTGGTATATACCTTGTCACTTACGTCATCGAGCACCTCGTCATAGCGGTTCGCTATGATGCAGTCGCTCCTCTTCTTGAATTCGTCGATGTCGTTCACTACGGCCGATCCGAAGAAGGTCTCTCCGTCCTCCAGCGAAGGCTCGTATATGATGACCGTCGCCCCCTTGGACTTGACTCTCTTCATGATGCCCTGTATGGAAGACTGGCGGAAGTTGTCCGACCCCGCCTTCATCGTGAGCCTGTACACTCCTATCGTGACCTCATGCTCGCGGCTCGGGCTCCAGGTGTCCGAGCCCACGTAGGCTCCGGCCATCTCCAGCACCTTGTCGGAGATATAGTCCTTTCTGGTACGGTTGCTGTCCACTATGGCCTGTATCAGATTCTCCGGCACATCCTGATAGTTGGCCAGGAGCTGCTTGGAGTCCTTGGGCAGGCAATACCCTCCGTATCCGAAGGAGGGGTTGTTGTACTGATCTCCTATCCTGGGGTCCAGGCATACTCCGTTTATGATGTCCGCAGTCTGCAGTCCCTTTGTCTCCGCATATGTATCCAGCTCGTTGAAATACGAGACACGGAGTGCGAGATAAGTGTTGGCAAAGAGCTTTACTGCCTCTGCCTCGGTGAGTCCCATGATCAGCACGGGGACATCCTCTTTCAGCGCGGCTCTCTTAAGCAGAGCCGCGAATTCCTCCGCACGGCTTTTCGACAGCCTGACCGAGCTCTCTCCTATGGAATCTCCCACTGCCCTGTCGTCTCCCTTCGCATCGTATCCCACTATGATCCGCGAGGGATAGAGATTGTCATACAGCGCCTTCGATTCGCGCAGGAACTCCGGGCTGAATATGATCCTGTCACAGTCGAACTTCTCTCTTACCGAGAGCGTATAGCCTACCGGGATGGTGCTCTTGATCACCAAGGTGCAGTGGTCGTTCACGCTCATCACGAGCCTTATGACCTCTTCCACATGCGAGCAGTCGAAGAAATTCTTCTTGGGATCGTAGTTCGTGGGTGCGGCTATTATCACTATGTCCGCATCCCTGTATGCACTCTCCCCGTCCAGCGTTGCCTTCAGATCGAGCTTCTTTTCCGCAAGATATTTCTCTATATATTCGTCTTCTATCGGAGAGATGCCGCGGTTGATCCTGTCCACCTTATCGGGCACCACGTCCACCGCCGTGACCTTATCGTATTGTGACAGGAGCACCGCCATGGACATACCCACATATCCGGTTCCCGCTACGGCAATGTTCATATTCTATCCTCCGCCTTTTATCAGTGATCGTTCGCGCCGGTGCGCACTCCCACTATCATATCACAAATGTCACAGACTATCATCACATCCTGCCCGTCACACCCCGGCTTCCTCTCGTCACTCTCCGTGTATGATGGCCGCTGACAGCGCGCCTTCCCCGCTGCTTTCGTCGCAGTCGATCTCTATCACGTCGCCCTCTCCGGCCCCGTCCGCCAGTATGGCTTTGGCCGCAAGCGTCTCCACGTTCTTCTGCATATATCGTTTCAGGGGACGTGCACCGTACACAGGATCATATCCACCGTCCACTATGTATTTCTTCGCCTCATCCGTCAGCCTGATCGACAGCTGCCTGTCGGCCAGTCTCCTGTTCGTATCGGCGATCAGCAGCTCCACTATGCCTCTGATGTTGGCCTTGGTCAGAGGCCTGAACTCTATGATCTCGTCCAGGCGGTTCAGGAATTCCGGCCTGAAGTGGGCCCTCAGTTCGGCATCTACCGCATTGTGTGCATCGCTGCTGATGCGGCCCGCATCGTCAATTCCCTCCAGCAGATACTGCGAGCCTATGTTGGATGTCATGATTAGTATGGTGTTCTTGAAGTCCACCGTACGTCCCTGTGAATCGGTGATCCGCCCGTCATCCAGCACCTGCAGCAGCACATTGAACACATCCGGATGCGCCTTCTC
>DNLO01000090.1 GCA_003488445.1 Lachnospiraceae bacterium
TCCTGTGACAGCACCCTGGCGATCTCCAGCCGCTGCCTCTGCCCTCCGGAAAGGTCCTTGCCGCCCTCCAGCAGCCTGTACCTGTAGCCCCCCTCTCTCTGCATGATATCCTCATGCAGGCTTGCATCTCTCGAAGCAAGTATCATCTCGAAGTCCTCTATGGAGTCATCCCACATCTTTATGTTGTTTGCTATGGTATCCTCGAAGAGAGTTATATCCTGATCCACCACTGCGAGAGAGCCGGTGAATACATTATGGTCTATCTCTGACAGCGGCTTTCCGTCGAAGAGTATCTCACCGCTCCATGGCTTGTACAGTCCCGATATCAGCTTGGAAAGCGTAGACTTGCCGCATCCGGAGGGGCCGACAAAAGCCACCCTCTTGCCCCGCTCCAGAGTCATGGAGAAGTTTTCTATCAGCGGAGCTGCCAGCCTCGAGTAGCCGAAGGTCACGTTCTTCAGCTCTACCTTGCCTCCAAGCTTTGCATACGAATCCTTCTCCCCTTCGTTCTCGCTGTACTCCACATCCGCCGGGTACTCCAGCACATCCTCCACCCGCTCCATGTCCACTCTCATCTCTCTGATGATGCCGGCTGCATCGGAAAGGTTCATCACCGGCATCGTGCAGGCGGCGAGCATGGACTGGAAGGCATAGAGCATACCCACACTGTACTGCTTTCTTATGATGAGATACAGTCCCAGCCCCAGCACTATTGTATTCACCAGTACATTCACCAGCATGGGTATCATGCCGTAATACTGGTTGAGTCTGATATCCTTTACGTTCTGGGTATTGACCGAGGCCTGATACCCCGACCACTTTTCGAAGAATCCGTTCTCGGCCCCCGAAGACTTGATCGTCTCCATCATCTCTATGCCGGATACCGTAGTGGATGCCAGTTTGCTCTGGTCTCTCATCAGCACCCTTGAGATATTGACCCTTTTGCTCGAGATGATCTGGACCACAGATATGTTTATTATGAGCCCTGCCACTCCCACGACCGTCAGCACCACGCTGTAGCGCAGGATCACGAAGAGATATATGACCATCATCATGATATCCAGCACAGTGGGAGCCAGTGTATTTATCAGGGTATTTGCTATGGTCTGGTTGGTCTGCTTCCTGACGGATATATCTCCGATCTGTCTCTGGGAGAAGAACTCAGCCGGCATGCGCAGGACATGCCACATGAACTGTGCATCCGCACGGATGGCGAGCCTGCCTTCCATCTTCACATTGTATATCGCCTGCAGGCTCAACAGTATCACCTGTATCACCGCCATGCCCGCAAGAAGTGCAAGAAAGACCGGTATCCATTCCGGGTTGCGTCCCGGCAGCAGTCTGTCCAGGAACACCTTTGAGAAGAGCGGGGTAATGATCCCTATGATGACCGCGATCAGTGATACTGTCACAGTGAAAGCCATCACTGCTCCGGTCCTGTTCAGTCTTTTCTTTACGAAGCTCGAGATACTCTTTTTCCTGCCTCCCGGCTCGAAGCCCTCTGCAGGCTCTATCATCAGACAGACCCCGGTAAAGGCCTTGTCGAAATCCTCCATCGAGATCTCGACCACGCCTCTGGCGGGATCGTTTATCACTGCCTTGTTCTTCTTGAATCCGTTGAGTACTACGAAATGATTGAATTCCCAGAATATGATGCAGGGGAAGCTCCCCTCTTCACGAAGAGCATCTATCTCATATCTGTATCCGTCTGCCTGGAGACCGTAGTTCCTGGCTGCCTTCAGGATATTTCTGGCGTTGGATCCGTCCCTCGATACGCCGCAGTCTCTGCGGACCTGCTCCAGAGGTACCCATTTGTTGTAGTATGCCATGACCATGGCAAGACAGGCAGCACCACACTCCAGTGCCTCCAGCTGGAGGATCACCGGGACCTTGGCCACCTTTTTCGTGACAGGCTTTTTATCCCTGCGGCCGCTCATGAAGTCATGTCACTCCTCCATCAGCAGTTTCGCGGGAGCTATCTCTACAGTCTGTATCTTCCCGTCCTCACCGACTATCCTGTCCTCTATCCTGCCGGTGAAGCCCCATATGACAGCCGCAAAGAGCATGAGCAGTATGGCTGCCAGTACCAGCCACATGCTCACGCCCGTTACCTTCATGTAGTCGTCTATCTTCTCGGGTGAAGATATCCGCTCTATGCTCTTTTCTCTGAAAATCGGTCCACTCATCGGTATCTCAGCTTTGCGCTATCAGATCCAGTTTTTCCTGATCTGTCATCTGTTTGTTCCCCGCACATCCGTAGCAGTCGGCTATCCCGTTGGCTACGGTCTGGCTTATCTCCACGCTTTTGCCGTTGATCATGGTGGAGTATACCGTCTGCCCCTTTGAGGCCTTGGACACCGTGACACCTGCCCTCTTCATATAGGAATCCGGGTATCTTTGCTGCACTCCGCCGTTTATCCCGTCCAGCACTTCATCAGGGAGTTTGTTTGAAGGGTTCATATCCTGCTCCTTTCGCGCCGTTTCATTACTTCCTGTGGTCCACGACCCAGCCCCAGTCCACTTCGTTCCAGCCGCCTCCTGCCTTGGCTGCAGCTGCCACTGCATCATCTCTAGATGCGAACCTGAGCTCGTTGCCGTCCTTATCCCTTACGATATTACCTTTGTCGTCCAGGACCTCCCAGGGCTTATCCTTATTGGAGCCGATGATATTGCTCGCATTGAATATCGCACCGCCGCTCACTCCGTCAAGCTCTTCTTCGCTCAGCTTTCTGATCTCGTCACTCATGTCTCGTTCCTCCTCTTCCTTATTCCTGAATGCCGCCGCATTGCCGATACATTGTCTTTCTGTATATGTATACGA
>DNLO01000224.1 GCA_003488445.1 Lachnospiraceae bacterium
TAGGTCCCCGGCTCCGTCCAGCTTCCCCCTGTCCTTCATCTGTATCATCTTGGAAGCCACAGAGAAGATCTTCTCGTCCTGCTTTATCGCATTCACAAGAGACTCCACGAAGTGTGCGTCGGCCTCTATATCCGAGTTCAAAAGCAGAGCGAAGGGTGCCTTTGAAAGCCGCAGTCCCTCGTTAACCGCTCTCGAGAAGCCGTAGTTCTGGTCCAGCCTTTTCAGCCTGACCTCGGGGTAGTCCCTCTCCACGGCATCCGCCGAGCCGTCCTTTGAGCAGTTGTCCACCACGATTATCTCGAAGTTCCTGTAGGTCTGCCTCTTCAGCGAGTCTATGCAGGCCGCGATATAGTCCGCTCCGTTGTAGTTTGGTATGATTATGCTTGTTTCGGTCATTTTTTTATAAACAATAATCTCGGATCTATCACGATCCGGTACCCCTTTTCCCTGATCTTCCTGCACATCCTGCCGGTGTCACTGTCGTAGCAGGACCTGGTCTCCTCCCGCAGCATCACGCACTGGTTGGACACCGCATCCGCCTCCTGTCTCAGAGACGCCATATGAAAAGCCCCCGAAAGGTTGTGATCCATCCCGTGGTACATGGGAATGTATCCTCCCAGACCGTCCTCCATATATCCCGAAGAGACGACACGTCCCATCCTGTCGATCACACGGCCTCCCACAGCTCCTATATCCGGATTGGCCTCCAGTATGGCTGCCATGGTCTCCACAGCCGAGGCCTCCTTTGCCATTATCCCTTCTCCGAGCTGCAGACTGTAGCGCAGTGCATAGAGGGCCTTCGGATACTCTATCCTGTAGAATCCCCTGTGCTCGGTCTCCTTCACCTCTCCTGCGATCCCGGTCCGCCGAAGATGATCCTCTATCGCCCGCCTTCCGGCTTCATGCGCATATTCCTTGGTCCCCGGATCCCCCGCAGTGGATCTTTCGTGTATCCTCCAATGATACAGTATCCTGTCTACATGCGCTATCTCTTCCCGCTTCAGCCTCTCCGCGCAGCGGAGTATCAGATCGTGGTCCTGTGCCCCGTCGTATTCTCTCCGAAGCCATCCCGCCTCGTCTATCAGCTTCTTCTCCACCACCAGAAAGTGACAGATATAGTTGTTGGAGCAGAGCAGCTCCATGTCAAAGTCCTTTTTACGGAACGGTCTCAGGTATCTTCCCGTAGCCGTATCATACTTGTCCTCGTCGGTATATATCAGTCTCGCGCCCTTGTTTATCGCCTTCACCACCTGATACAGGGCATCGGGCTCTATGAAGTCGTCCTGATCGAGCAGGGCGACGTATTCCCCTTTTGCCTCGGAGAAAGCCGCATTGGTGTTCTCCGATATCCCGCCGCCGTTCCCTATGATCAGCTCATAGTTTTCGTAGGTCTGGGCCTTCACGGATCTGAGCATCTGTCGGAAGTGGCTGTCCTCCGGAAGATATGCCGGCACCAGGATCGAGATCAGCGGCTCCCGCTCGAAGCAGGCCTCCTTCTGGCGCAGCAGCTCCTCTTCACCCGGGCGCATGGCCTCCAGACTGTCGTTATAATGTCTGTCCTCAGCCCTGTCCTTCAGGTGCTGTCTGACAGCGTTTACTGTACTCCTTACTCCGTTTCTTTCTATGTAGTCAAAGAACCTCTTCGTATTCATAATCCCGCACGGGCTTTTCCCTGTATTCTCCTCTTATCGAAGTGGGCATATCCATATAATCATACAGAAGCTTCAGCGTTTTCACGGACTGGCTGGCCATCTTCACGTTGGACACCTGGTCTGTCTCTTTCCAGGATATCGGATAATATCTCATGGTGTATCCGTAGTAGGATGTAGCCAGCAGCATGGTGCAGTTGAACATCAGATTGTCGGGGAACCTGAGATAGAACCTGCTCTTCAGCATGCTCACATCATACATGTTGAGTCCCGATCCCAGATCGAAGACCCTGTCCCTGATCCCTATGGCATAGAGGAAGTTGTAGACTATGTTGCCTGCCGTACGGAAGAGCGAGTACCCCTCCAGCCTGGAGCCCGGCATGAACCTCGCTCCCAGCACACAGTCATATCCTCTGTATATCTTCTTTTTCAGCACGGGAAGGAAATCCCTTATATCCCCCTGATCATCCCCGTGCAGCACTATCACATAGTCATACTTGTTGTCCACCGCATAGGAGAACGCCACCTTGTGCGATCCTCCCAGCCCGTAGTTGTCCTTGTTGCGCAGCAGCCTGATATGCATGTAGGGATGCGTCCTCATGAACTCACGCACTGCCTCTTCGGTGCCGTCGGTACTGCGGTTGTTCACCACGATGATCTCTTCGATATAGCGGAGCACCTTCTGATCCAGCGATCCCAGCACCCTTACTATCTGCTTCTCACAGTTGTATGCAGGTATGAATAATAAGATCCTCGGTATGTTCATTTCGATATTATCCTGTTCAGCTTTATGAAATCCGTCAGTGACTGCAGTCCTATGCCTGTTATCTTACCCATGTTGATGGAGTTCTTTCCGCCCTGTCTGGGCCTGAAGGATATAGGCACATATCTTACCCTGTATTTCCTCTTGGCGAATATCACCGTGATCAGCACATTCGTCAGGAAATAATCTCTCGGCACATACTTCAGCTCCTTCTCCAGCACAGTCGCCTTCATGAGCCTGAACGGAGTGTTCGCATCCTTGACGTATACATGAAAAGTAAGGAAGATCAGCGCCCTTAAGGTCCTTGTCACGATGACCCTTCCGAAGCCGTCCTCTCTGGCTGTCCGGTTGCCGATGATCATCTCGTACCTGCGTCTTTCCTCCCAGAATTCCGGGAACTCCTTCGGGTCCGTCTGTCCGTCGGAGTCTGTCTGGAATATATAGTCGGCACCTTCGGATATCGCAAAGTTGTATCCTGCGAGGATCGTGGGCCCGTGTCCCGAGTTCTCCTTGTGCTTCACCAGAAGATCCGGGAATTCGGTCTGCAGGGAGTTCAGCTTTTCCATGGTCCCGTCCTTCGAGCCGTCATCGATCACGACGAGCTTCGAGCCCTCCGCTCCCAGCTTCACGTTCGGATACCACTCCCGTACCACAGTCTCGATATTGGCCTCCTCGTTGTATGCCGGTATGACGATATACAGCTTATCGCTCATTGTTCCCTCCTGTTCTTTATCACCTTCTCAGCCGATATCACGACGAAGGCTATGACACACGCATAATACAAAGCCCCGCTCACCGTCAGGCTTATCACACTCTCATTGTATATCCTCAGCACGAAGAATATGGCAAACGTCGTTATCAGATATACCGTCTGTGCCGCTCTCATCCTTCCCGTGGCGAAGTATCCGAAGACTATGATCATGATGAAATAATCATATGTCCTGTGATACGTCATCACCAGAGAGAGCAGTGCCGCTGTCGAGATGAAGAGCTCATCATTTCCCTCCGGCATCATGAGCGCCAGAGCGAGTATGAACAGCATGACTGCTGCAGTGATGCCTGTGCTCCAGGCTGCTCCTCCTGTCAGTACCCCCACATCTATACTGCCCTCGCCCGTCAGTGCCGAAGCCACCGCAAGGGGCTTTGTCAGCATATCGGTGTACGGCTCCTTCAGGATAAAAGCCGCCACACCGGTCAGCACCGCATGAGGCACGAGGCTTATCACGAACTCCTTCCATCTTCTCCTGTAGATGAAATACAGGGCCAGCGGAGCCGTGACCGTATACTTCAGATAGCTGAGCGAGAGCAGGAGTCCCGCCGCAGCGGTCCCTGCCGCACTTTTTTCTTCCCGTCCGTTCTCTGCCACGGTGACAGCCAGGATGAAGCAGGCGACAGCGAACAATGTGTGCTGCCCCACTCCCAGCTGGTTCCTCCAGGGAGTCCCCGCCAGCATCAGCATCATGAACACGGGATAGAGTCTCTCATCCACCCGGCTCATGAATGTGTTCCTCAAAAGCCCTATGATCACTCCGGTACACAGCAGATTTGTGATAAGCCAGAGTATACGCGCCGGTATGTATGGCATCAGCGCATAGGGTGTCAGTATATACAGCAGCGAGGGGAACTGGTTCGCCTCCATCTTCTGAGGAGTCCCCATGCCCTCGAAATATCCGTAGAACTGCTTCAGGCCCTCGATGTCGGGTATCCTGTCCTTGCTGAAATCCAGGCTCAGATCGTATGGATCATATCCGTTTATCAGTGCACATGCCGCATCGTACTGGAAGTCCTGGCTCATCTCCAGGGCATTGCATATGCCCTCATACACCGACACTACGGCAAGCAGAGCCATCAATACATACAGAGCTGTCCAGAATCTCCTGTCTGCGGTGAGTCTTCCGATCCTGCCTTTCATGGGCCTTATGCCATCGCCACCACTGCCTCTTTCAGAGCCTCCAGCTTCTTGTCGGAGTCATCAAGGCTGGTACCCTTCACGCCCATATAGAACTTGATCTTGGGCTCGGTACCCGAAGGACGCACACAGCACCATGAGTTGTTTTCCAGGTCAAAGTAGAGCACATCCGATACCGGGAGTCCGGTGACCTCCGGTCCCTTACTGTAGTCCACGAACCTGTTGACCTTCAGCTCTCCGAATGCCTTCGGCGGCTCTTTTCTTATCCTCTCCATTATACCCTTTATCTGCTCTGCACCGTCTATTCCCTTCAGAGTGATGGTATGTATGCTCTCTCTGTAGTAGCCGTACTTCTCGTAGATATTTATCATCTGATCCCAGAGAGTGAGCCCGTTCTTCTTGTAGAAGGCTGCCGCCTCCGCAAGGCACATCACCGCGCACACCGCATCCTTGTC
>DNLO01000016.1:0-2951 GCA_003488445.1 Lachnospiraceae bacterium
ACCAGAGTATTCCTGTGTACGAAAAGCTGCCTCGATGTCTCCGAGACATTCAGATTGTTCTCGAAGAATTTGTTTATGGTATTAAGAGTCTCTTCGTCCAGATGCTCAGGTATGTCATCTCCGAAGATCTCCTCCAGGAACGTCTCGCACAAAGAGGGCTGCAGCTGATAGATCAGTCGGCCGATCCCCAGGGTCTCATATGACACTACCGATTTCTCCTGATAGAAGATCCGGCCCACCTCCATTGCCATCTTGGCCTCTTTATATGATGCCGACACCTGCTTGATCTCTGACACCGGCTTGCCGTATGATACCCGGACATTCACCATTGCCTGGGTATTCATCGTATCTACCAGCATCTCCGCCGTATCCTTTATCTGGCTGTCCTCATCATCTCCGGGTACCAGGGACTTGATGACGACCATGGTCTTCTCATCCGCCTCTGTCACATAGTCATCTGCTCCCGGCGGGAATATCTGGCGCAGTGTCTCCAGTCCGCCTATATCCGCGTTGCCTTCCGTCTCTACGATAAAGACACATCTCCTGCTGTCCGTGGGTATATGCAGTTTCTTCGCTCTGTTGTATATGTCCACCACCAGCAGATTGTCCATGATGAGACTCTGGAAGAACGCGTTTCTGTCAAACTTTTCCTTATAGGCCGTAGAAAGAGCCGTCATCTCGGACATCGCGATCCTTCCCACCATGGCTGCATTCTCTTCGCTGCCTTTGGATACCAGGACATAGCTCGCCACGCCTTCATCGGATATCCTGAAGTAGTTGTATTCTCCGTTTGACTCGCTGCCCTTATCCGAATCCAGGAAAGACCTTATCGAGACCGGAGAGATAACACCGTCTGTCTTGAACGTAGCAGCGGCCTGTGTCCCGTTCAGTTCCATTACGGCCAGATCTATGTTCGTTATTTCCTTCAGTTCATCCAGCGCTTTTTGTATCACCTGGTTTGTGATCATCTGATTCCCTCCGCAGTAAACACGTTTATAAATAAAACACCATCGGCTTATAGCGTATGCCGTCTTTGGTGACACTCGGTCCCAGGTCCTTGAATCCCATCCAGTGGTAGAATCCCTCGCCTGTAGGCGATGCATTCACAGTGAGCTTCTCATCACCGAGTCCGGTATGTCTTGACACCAGCCAGTCCTGACAGAACTGCACCAGCGAAGTACCCACTCCTCTGTGCTGGTATCCGCCTTCCACGAAGAGCAGAGACAGGTGCGGTCCGTTCCTCAGCGCCGCCACACCTATCATCTCGTTTCCGTCATAGGCTGCTATCACCGGAAATCCCCCGTTAAGGAAGGCAGTGTACAGGTGGTCGTCATTGATGAACCTGCTGAAGCTCTGCACTCCCTTTATCGGATAGAGGGATGAATCGAACTCGCAGAATACTCTCCAGCAAAGCTCCATCGCAGGTCTGAACTCATCCCTGTCTATGAATCTCACCTGAAAGCGGTCATTCATTTCTTAAAGAGCCTGGTAAAGAATCCCTTCACGCCGTCATAGACTCCCTTAAATGCGGATCCGATCTTGTCCTTTATCGCACCCACGGCTCCCTGTGCCGCTATGGTACCCAGATCATCGGCGGTGAGCTTGTCTCCGAATTTCGCATATATGTCGGATGCCTGATCCAGCAGCGTATTGTAGTCCAGCCCCAGGGCCTTGATCTTCACCATCAGATCCACTATCTGGTTTATCTCATCCTCGGACAGGTTCCATGAGGATTTTTCCATCTCGTTATAGTCCTTTATCGCCTGTCTTACGGCCGCCTCGATCTCCTCGCGCGTGTTCAGCTCTTTGCCCGCGATCTCCGCCTTGATAAAGGCTATCATCGACTCGACATCTTCCTTGGATGCTCCGTTAAGGGCTTCTTCTATCTGGCCTGTCGTGACCAGCTCGTTCAGGGATGTATCCAAAGCCTTGGTATCAAGCTTTGTATCCGTCATATCCGCGTATGCCTTCAGTGCTCCTATGAGAGCCGCCGTACCCGATATCGGCGAGGGTCCCGCCACCACTATATCCGCATTTTCCACTCCTGCCGTGAGCAGGGCGTTTTTATACATTCCCGTCGTACAGTAGTTGATGTTGTATGCACTCACAGTGATGCCGTGTCCGGATTCCGCTGGCTTCACGAGCACTGACGACAGTGATCTGGTCCCTATCACAGCGGGATCTATATACTGATCCAGGTATTGATGCTCTTCTGCGTTCGTCACATATACCACATTGTAGGCTGACAGATCCGTGCCTCCGAGTCCCATAGTGTTCAGGACCGTC
Organism: Lachnospiraceae bacterium; assembly: GCA_003488445.1. GTDB lineage: Bacteria > Bacillota > Clostridia > Lachnospirales > Lachnospiraceae > NK4A144. The sequence goes on from DNLO01000016.1 coordinate 2,287, forward strand.
GTCAGCTGGGCCTGGGAAAGATCCGATCCCAGTGCGAGATAGGGCTTGCTCTTGTCCTTCCCGTCCGAGGCCGCATCGCCGCCGAATGTTATCACCTGTCCGGAGTTTGCAAATGCCGCTCCCGTATAGGACAGGCAGAGTACTGCCGTCAAAAACAGTGTCATTATCTTTTTCATATTTTGTTACTCCTCAAGAATAAAATCTTTTATCTCTTCAAACACCTGATACCGGTCTTCTTCGTGATGAAGCTCATGCCTGTCTCCGGGTCTGATATCCAGCCTGATACGCTCTATCCCCTCGTTCTTGTACATCTCATACATACGCTGGACCCCTCGGCCCATCTCTCCGACCGGATCCTCCGCCCCGGATAAGATGAACATCGGCAAAGTCTTCGGGATATTCCGGATCAGCTTCTTTTTTCTCGCTCTGAGTATCAGCTCGGCCAGAGTATGGAACCCGTTCAGGGTGAACACAAAGCTGCTCTTCGGATCCCCTTCATATTGCTCTATCAGCTCACGGTTGCTGGTGAGCCATCCCGTTTTACCCTCATCGGGAAAGGCCCTGACGAGGGGGCCCAGTGTCTTCGACGCACAGAACATCGACCTGTAGCGCCAGCCGTGAAACAGCGCGATCACATCGGTGACAAGCTTGCCGTACATTCCCTT
>DNLO01000016.1:3059-4555 GCA_003488445.1 Lachnospiraceae bacterium
CCGTACCTTTCTATGTAGTTCCTTGCGATATACGATCCCATGGAATGTCCCATCAGGTAGATGGGCACACCGGGATGCTCTGCCTGTATGGTCTTCTTCAGGCGGTGCACATCCCTGACGATGACGGTCGCCGGGTCCTGCTCACAGAAATATCCGAAGTCCTCCGGGGTCGCAGCACTGCTGCCATGCCCCAGCAGATCCAGAGCAGCGACAAGGATACCCTCTGCCATGAAATACTCTGCCATTTCAGTATATCTCAGGGCATGATCCCCCATGCCATGCACCAGCACGATGATGGCTCTGGGGTCACCCTTCGGCTCCCATGCATAGCATGCGAGCCGGGTCTTCATGTCGCGACTGTCTATAGTGAATTCTCTCATCGTGCTTCCCTTCTGTCTTAGATCAGCAGATCTCGGCTCCCGCAGGCATATCCTTCTCGGGAGTCATGAGAGCGAGGTTCCCCTCTGCATCTTCCGCACACAGCAGCATTCCCTGTGACTCCACTCCTGCAAGCTTTGCGGGTGCGAGGTTGGTTATCACCATGACTCTCTTCCCCACCATTTCCTCCGGTGAGTAGTGCTTCCGTATGCCGGACACTATCTGCAGGGTCCTGTCCCCGATATCCACCTGGCTGCAGAGGAGCTTCTTGGATTTCTCCACGGCTTCACACTGCTTTATCACTCCTACTCTGAGCTCCATTTTGTCGAAGTCGTCTATGGTTATCTCACTCTTGTGCTCTGCGGCGGGTGCCTCTCCCGCTGCTGACTTCGTCCCGCCGTCCTTTTTATCGGACTCTTCTTTTTTCGGGGGATAGAGCTTTTCCACTTCTTTCAGTACATCCTCCAGCTTCTTCCTGTCGAAGAGGACCGCCGGATCCTCAGAGACTTTCGTGCCCGACACAAAAGCTCCTCTTTTGTCCAGTGCGTCATATTCCGGCATGACGGTGTTCATCTGTTCCAGTATCGCCTTTGCCGTATCCGGCATGTAGGGCGAGAGCAGAGATGCTCCGATCACTATGCAGTCGCACAGGTTGTACAATACCGTGGACAGTCTTTCCTTTTTTTCTTCGTCTTTGGCCAGTATCCAGGGTGTGGTCTCATCAATATATTTGTTGCTTCTCTTAAACACCTCGAATATCTCTGTTATGGCGTCTGCCACATGCAAGGTGGACATCTTCTCCTCCGCCCGCTCCCTTGCCGACAGTGCCGTAGCATAGAGATCGTCGTCCACGTCCTCCTTCACTCCGCAGTCCTTTGTGACGCCGCCCAGATACTGGTTGCTCATGGATATGGTCCGCTTCACCAGATTGCCGAGAGTATTGGCAAGGTCGGAGTTGTATCTCTCTACCATGGTATCCCAGGTAAACACTCCATCGTTGTCAAAGGGCATTTCGTGTATCATGAAGTACCTGACCGCGTCTATGCCGAACATATCCACCAGCGTATCCGCGTATATGGTATTCCCCTTTGATTTGCTCATCTTGCCGTCTCCCACCA
>DNLO01000060.1 GCA_003488445.1 Lachnospiraceae bacterium
TTAGACAGTTTTTGATTTTTGTTACTTTCGGGAAGCCTTGTAAATACTGGCTTCCCGGGCAATAAAGAGAGTCGAGGTGACAGGATTCGAACCTGCGGTCTCGTGGTCCCAAACCACGCGCCTTAACCAAACTGGGCCACACCTCGTTAGTATATACTATATTTCGTCGTCTTAAGCCCCGGCGCCAGATGCGCATGGCGCATCTAAACGGCGCTCAAAATGAGCCAAAGGGCTCATTTTGCAAACTGGGCCACACCTCGTTAGGATTTACATTATATCACAGATCTTAAAGCTCGGCGCGGCACCCTCCTCTATTTCCATCAGCATGTACGTCGGCCGGTGTCCCTCCTGTCTGGGATAAGACAGCGAGCCGGGATTGACCATCCACAACCCGTCGGCTTCCCTAAGATACGGCCTGTGAGTGTGCCCGAACATCACGATCTCCGCTTTCCTGTAACGGGCCTCCTCTTCGAGCCGCTCCGTACCCATGGAGATACCGTATCCGTGGCCATGGGTGATGAACACATGATGTCCTGCTATGTCCAGCTCCAGTTCAGATGGCAGCCTGCTGAAAAAATCATTGTTCCCTCTTACGATGGGGACCGACAGGCACTGTGTCCTGGCTCTGATCCAGTCCTCTTCTCCCTCTGTATCTCCGCAATGGATGAGCATGTCCACCGGCTCCTCCCTGCGCAGCACCCGGATCAGGTTTTCATGTCTCCCGTGAGTGTCACTCACTATCAGTACTTTCATTCTTCTTCCAGTACAGCTCTCATATGTCTCAGCGCCTTTCCCCTGTGGGATATCAGATTCTTGGACTCCGGCGATATCTCGGCCGATGTCCTGCCGAACTCCGGCAGGAAGAATATCGGATCGTATCCAAAGCCGTTGGCCCCTGCGATATCATGGGCAATACGCCCCTCCATGGTCTCCCTTACAGTCACTTCCTTTCCCGAAGGGAGTATGGCCGCCACTGCACATACGAATCTCGCCGTTCTGTCCTTATCTGCTGTTCCCTCCAGTCTCTTCAGGAGCTCTGCGTTCTTGATATCATACGAGGTGTCATGCCCCATGAATCTGGCCGAGTGTATGCCCGGCTCTCCGTCCAGAGCATCTATGCACAGTCCGGAATCATCGGCCATCACCACCGAATTTCCGTCTGACAGAGCGAATACTGCTCTCGCTTTGATCAGTGCATTCTCCTCGAAAGACTCCCCGTTCTCTTCCGGATCCGTCATATATCCGGCGTCGGCCGCGGTGACGATATCGTATCCCGTGCCTTCCATGATCCCGATTATCTCTCTCAGCTTATTTTTGTTACCGGTAGCAAAGATTATCCTTTTCCCGCTCATTTCTCCTCTTTCCCGGTCTCCGCCCCCGAGAGGGTCTCATATATCACTCTCCCGGCCTGAACGTCATATGCCCCGTCGCTCACCTGCAATGCTTCCTTCTTATTCGTGATATATCCGAGATACAGTACTATATTTGCCGCATCCCCATATCCGCCTATGCTGCTGTCGAGCACGGCTCCCAGATTTTCCTGCCCGCTCGCTGCAGACAGAGCTCCCGCCAGCTTATCTGCCAGCCCTTTGGCTCCGGGGTCCTTTGCGGCTGCACTTACTCCGTTTGTCGTGCGGGTATCCTTATCCGCACTCATCTCCAGGGTGAGATAGATATCCGGCTCCAGCATCTTTACCAGCTTCTCCCTGTATGCATCCGTGACCTCTTCGTCAGTGCTCCTCACTGCGTAGAAGCCACCGTCTTCCATTGACCCTGCATACTCTGTCACCGCATTCGCCACCCCCAGCACGGCATCCTTCTCGCTCACTCCGTATGCCATGCTACCGGTATCTTCTCCGCCGTGTGCCGGATCTATGATACAGACATGACCGTATACCTCCCGGGGAGTCCTGAGCATCAGATAGAGCTCGTCCCCCGCCAGGTGGAGGGATGAGATGTAATACTTGTCCGTGGACAATATGAACCTTGCAGTATCATTCTTGTAATCATATACGAGTCCGTTTATCCCTTCCCTGGTACCGGTCAGTTCATTCTTATAGTAGAAATTCTTGGTCCCGGTAGGTATATCTATATCTATCCTGCCGTTCAGCGGATCCTCGGCAAATCTGATCTGGTTCACATCGGTGTCGTCAGACAGCGGGATGCAAAGACTGGCAGACGCGGGATCGTCTATACCCTCTACGATCACCGTATCTCCTCCGGTCTCAAGAGGCGCGCTTCTCTCATCCGCATCCGTGATCTCTCCGTCCGGGTTCCGCCCTTCCACGCGTACCATATTTCCCGCGAATACCGAGCTGTTGGCAGTCATGAATACCATCAGCGGCATGAATACCGCTGTCGCTATGAGTACTGTGATCAAAGAAAGATGTGATCTCAAATGTGTTCCTTTCTTCCGGCCGGTTTGGGTCCGGGATAGCTCAGATATCTCGTCTTGAGCATTCCGTTGTATATCTTGCGGTTCTTTACGGCCTTTCGCCCTATCCTTCTCTCCGCCTCTTCATACGATGTGATGAGAAAGAACGACCATGTGTCCAGTCTTTTCATGGCTTCTCCCAGGTCTGCATATATCCCCGGCAGAGCCTCTGCCTCGCCTATCCTCTCGCCATACGGCGGGTTCGTCACCACGAAGCCGTACCTTCCGCTGTGATCCAGTTCAGACACCGGCCTCACCCCGAAGCGTACCATATCGTCCACTCCGGCTCTTTTCGCATTGGCCTGCGCCACCCTTACAGCCTCCGGATCTATATCATATCCCAGGATCTCCGCTGCTGCTCCGTCTCTTATTTCATCTTTGGCCTCGTCTATATTATCAGACCAGAGCGTCTTGTCAATGAAGTTCGTCCATCTCTTTGCGGTAAAGTCCCTGAAAAGGCCGGGAGCTATACCTCTGGCAATAAGTGCAGCCTCAATGGGAAGTGTCCCGGAGCCGCAGAAGGGATCTATGAATACTCTGTCAGGCTTCCAGGGCGTCAGCCCGATGAGGGCCGCCGCCAGATTTTCCGCGATGGGTGCCTCGTTCGCCTCCGGTCTGTATCCTCTCTTATGGAGAGAGGCGCCGGAAGTATCCAGCCCCAGCGTTACATGGTCTTTGTTTATAAACACCCTGAGAGGATAATCGTCTCCGTCCTCTTCGAAGCGTGTCAAACCGTACACTCCCGACAGATGATCCACCATGGCCTTTTTTACTATTGCCTGTATGTCTCTGGGGGAGAAGAGCTTCGAATTCACGGAGGAAGCCTTCTTCACCCAGAACCTGCCGTTTTTCGGGATATACTTCTCCCATTCCACTGCCTTGACTCCCTCAAAGAGATCGTCAAACGTGAAGGCATCGAACTCCGCACAGTCTATTAGTACACGTTCAGCAGTCCTAAGCCACAGATTGGCCCTCACAACTGCATCCGGATCTCCGTGAAACGTGACTCTTCCGTCCTCGGTACGCCCTATCTCATACCCAAGGTCCTGTATCTCTCTTTTCAGTACTGCCTCCAGCCCGAAGTGGCAGGGGCATATTATATCGAAGCGCTGCATGAAAGAAATGATACCATAAAGCCGCCCTGTTTTACACATAAAAGATCCCCGGACCTGATCCGGGGATCCCTACTGTTATCCTGTTATCGCTGCAGAGCTGTCAGCCCTTGACCGCTCCTGCGGAGACACCTCCGACAATGTACTTCGACAATATGAGGTATACGACTATGACAGGGAAGATCGAGAACGCGATCATCATATACACCTGTCCCATATCAAACTTCAGGAAGTCTGCGGATCTCAGCTGTGCGATCAATATAGGCAGTGTCTTCTTCCTGTCTGTGGTCAGCACCAGTGCAGGTGTGAAGTAGTTATTCCAGTTGGCCACGAAAGTGAATATCGCCTGTACCGCTATAGCAGGCTTCATCAGGGGAAGCACTATGTGGTTGAAAGTACGGAACTCTCCCGAGCCGTCTATACGCGCTGCTTCAAGCAGTGCCATCGGCAGGTTAGACTCCA
>DNLO01000058.1:0-853 GCA_003488445.1 Lachnospiraceae bacterium
CCCGTACATTGCAGTTCTTGAGTGATACAGAGTGGAGATAAGGAATGACGTTATGTAAATCATTCCGCGTATCCCCTTCCCGTGCTCCATCTCCATCTCCTCCGTCAGTATCATGGCGAAGAAAGCTGTGAGCATGAATACGAATCCCGCCATGTTGAAATTGTAGGACCACCTCACATGGGAATACCAGAGTATCACCGGTGCCGCACCGGCAAAGGCTATGACCGTCGCATCCTTTTTCGTAAGCTTCAGATGTCCCGCCACATAGCAGATGAGGGCAAGATCCGAGGGGATGAGCACGGCGCCCATACCCGAGCGGGATACAAGAGCAAAGACAAGCGCCAGGACAGGAGTCGCCAGGGCAGCGATGAGCTCCCTCTCCTTTTTCCTTATACCCTCCGCTGCGTAGGGCACTGCCATCACCGCAAGCACGATGAAGACGATCAGTGAGGCATACACCGTGGTGAAGGCATACAGATCCTGATTGATAAAAGAGGTCACTATGAGATAGATGACCAGTGCACAGAATATGTGGTTTTCATGGCTTCTTATCTTCTCCATGCCCCCCTTACCCTCTGGCTCTCCTTCCTGCTGTGAGCCTTCCCGCCACTGCCGCGAACTGCCTGCGATACAGGATCACGAGTACAGCCGCTGTGACGGCATCCGCCGTATACATCATCACGCCGTACCTTCCGCCCTCCAGGCTTCCCAGATACATGGTAAGCCCTCCTGCCAGCAGGATCAGGAGATAGCTGCAGGCGTTTCGCATTATGTTAACCTCAAGCCTGACATGCTTTCCGGTGAGATACCTTGCGATGGCGAACATCGTAAAGTAAGATACCATGGTCGCCAG
>DNLO01000058.1:974-3230 GCA_003488445.1 Lachnospiraceae bacterium
GCCCCCGCCCCCGTGGCTATCCCCATGCTCTTCCCGTCCTTATGTGCGAGGCAGATGGAGCCCAGATAGCCCTCCAGAGCTCCGAAGATCACCGATATCAAAAGCGGCGGCACCATGACCCACGCCCCGTAGAATCCTTTCCTGAACATGAAGGCCGCCAGCGGCTTAAGTACCAGCAGTATCACGGCACATCCCGTGAGCATCACCGCATTATACAGCTCATAGAGCTCTCCGAAGAACTTCCCCGCATCCTCTTCCCTGTACTCTTTGGTGGCCGACATCTGGAAGCTCTGGGCGAAGATCCGCTGGAACACCATCAGTATCGCAGGGATCTTGTAAGCCACTCCGTAGAGTCCGTTCTGGGCTGCTCCCAGCATGAATAGGATGAAGTATCTGTCAATGGCATTGTTGGCCCAGGATGCTGTGGAGTAGAGGAGCATCCCCCTGCCGTAGCCTGTCATCTCACTTTGAAGCTCCCTGTCCTCTTTGCTTCCTGTCAGACCGGCTCCGCCTATGAGCCGGAACATCAGCACGAAGGAGATGAGATAAGCCGCGATCTGCGAGAAGAGATATCCGTACAGTCCCAACCTGAAGACAAGGAGCATCAGGATGTTTGAGATCACCGTGATGAAGGTGCAGCATATGGATCCCGATATCATGATCTCCACCTTCTCCGAGCCCTGGGTGTAGAGAAGCATGAACTCATACACCGCATTGGCCGCATACAGCAGGATGAAGATAAGGAAATAACCTGCATACTCCCTTCCCGATCCCGTAAGGAGCATCCATGCCGCAGCCCCAAGGCACGCCACAGCCACGATCGCTGCAGAGCGCAGCACATGGCGCATGCCGCTCTTCAGGATGGAGCCCCGCTTATCTGCGCATTCTATCCCGTAGCGCAGAGCAGCCTCCCCGGCATTCAGGGAGAGCAGCGGCACCAGCAGCAGCAGAGTGGTCTGCATCACGTCCGCCACTCCGTAGTCGGCTTCGGAGAGTACGTTGGTGTATAGAGGCACCAGCAGGAAGACCAGGATCTTGGAGGCCATGTTGCTGATGGTAAAGAGCGACATGTTCTTTAGGAGATACCGGCTCCTGCTCATGATCTCCCTTCCTCACTCCAGAGCGCCGCACCGTGATAGACGGTATACAGCAGGAAGAGCAGCACCGGAGTGTAGTCCGCCCACATAAGATCCATGTCTATGAAAGACTCGAAGAATATCGCAAAGACAGCAGATGCAGCTATGTGGGTGTAGACACTGTCCATCACCCTGTCCCTCATCTGCATCAGTCTGCTGATGATGATATACGCGGATATGGCGAATACTATGACCCCGTGTACCACCAGTATGTCGTACATCGCGTTGTGCATGTTGTACTCGAAGAAGCTCTTGAGTTCATAGCCGGAGCCTATGCCGGTCAGCGGCCGCTCTATGAGCATGTTCCAGACCTCTGTCCATATCTCCTCTCTTCCCGAGAACACTTCCTTGTAGAAGAGCGGCATCTTCATGTTGAAGCCTGTCTTCGACAGCTGCACGTAGGTCCACACGAAGAGCAGCGAGCCGAACACCGCGAAGAAAGACAGGAAGGCAAAGCCCTTCTTATGCTTCTCCGGTCTTAAATACCTGAAGAGGAAGTAGAAGCAGGCGAAGAAGAAAAGAGCCGAGAACGCTCCTCTTGCCAGATGCCACAGCACCAGCGTCCCGGTGCGCAGAAGGGTCAGCACCACGAAGAACCCCATTATCTCCTTTTTGCGTGCCAGATACACCAGGAGAATCAGAGCCGCGAACATGGTGAAGGCCGTATACGTGGCCCCCGTGTTCGTATTGTAGGAAAACTCCATATCATGTGCGAACCAGATTGCATACATGATGAAGAAGAAAATGACAAGAGTCCTGTACTGCAGAGTGGTGAAGGATATATGCGGCGTCATGTAGAGCAGCAGCAAAAAATCCGCCAGTATCAGTATGCAGCCCTTGTTCGAGCCTATGATGAAGAGATTCGCGGTGGCGATGGCAAGGGATACGATGAGTGCAAAGAGAAGCATATCCTTTTCCCTGAGCCTGCCGATCCAGTCCACATTGATGAAAAAGAGCAGCGCCAGTGCCCCGAATATTATGAGTGAATTGTATCTTTCGGTCACATGATAGAACCGGGGTGAGATCCAGGTGCCCGCGTAGAACACCATCATGATGCCGATCGGTATCCAGTTCAGGCTCTTCCCTGAGTCCGCAGTCTTTCCAGTATCCGCGTAAGCTC
>DNLO01000073.1:0-753 GCA_003488445.1 Lachnospiraceae bacterium
CCGGATATAGTAAAATATTCGATTAAAGTAAAGCCTGTAAGGCGGAAAGGAGGGACGTATATGGCTGATGTGATAATGGACAGGGGACACTTCGGATCGATAGCCGAATTTCAGGACCCTGAGCAGCTCTATGCCGAGCTGATAGAAAAAGTCAGAAAGTACCATCCCTCCGACGATATTTCTATGATCGAAAAGGCCTATGCGACGGCTCTCAATGCCCATGAAGGGCAGCAGAGGAAGTCCGGGGAGCCCTATATCATACATCCGCTGTGCGTGGCGATCATCCTGGCCGATCTCGAGATGGATAAAGAGACCATAGCGGCAGGACTGCTGCATGATGTGGTAGAGGATACCATCATGACCTCCGAGGACATGGAGAAGGAATTCGGAGAGGATGTGGCGGCACTGGTGGACGGAGTCACAAAGCTCAGCAAGCTGCAGTATCACGGGGACAAGATGGAGTTCCAGGCCGACAACCTGAGGAAGATGTTCCTCGCCATGGCCAAGGATATCAGGGTCATCATCATCAAGCTGGCAGACAGACTGCACAATATGCGTACCCTGAAGTACCAGCCCGAGACCAAGCAGGTAGAGATAGCGAAGGAGACCCTGGACATATATTCTCCAATAGCCCAGAGACTGGGTATATCCAGGATCAAGGTGGAGCTTGACGATCTCTCTCTTAAATATCTGAGGCCCGATGTATACGAGGACCTCAAGGAGAAGATAGCACAGAAGAGGAGCGAGAGGGAG